>DNYQ01000251.1 GCA_003506745.1 Syntrophaceae bacterium | reverse complement strand
TGTTTTCGGATTCTGCGATAACAAGGTCTCGAGCGTATGGGCCAGATCCGTCCGGGGTTGCAGATCATGTCCATAATAACCCAGATGAATGCCGGTGAGAACAATTTCCCTGTAGTCCTGCAAGGTGAAGTCCTGTGCGCCTTTGAGAACATCAGGTGCGGGCAGGCTGCGGCTTTTACCGCGGGCAAATGGCACGATGCAGTAGCTGCAAAACGCGTTGCAGCCGTCCTGAATCTTGAAAAAAGCGCGGGTTCTTCCCGCAAGTCTTGACGGCGGGGCGGAGGGAAATTGCTTTTGCAGAAAAATATCGCCGATAAAAATACGGGGCCGGTCAGGAAGGGGATGGCTGAGCAGGCCGGCAATTTTATGCTTCTGATCATTGCCCACAACAAAGGTGACGCCGTCGATCGCGGCCAGCAATTCAGCCTGCGTCTGCGCGTAGCAGCCGGTTACGATGATCCGGGCGCGGGGATTGGCGCGCAACGCCCTGCGGATGAGCTGGCGGGCCTGAAAATCCGCAAAAGCAGTGACTGTGCAGGTGTTGATGATATAGGCGTCGGCGAAAGCGTTAAACGGCACCAGTGAAAAATTGGCGGCTTGCAGGTTTTCCGCC
This sequence comes from Syntrophaceae bacterium, assembly GCA_003506745.1. Lineage (GTDB taxonomy): Bacteria > Desulfobacterota > Syntrophia > Syntrophales > Smithellaceae > UBA8904. The sequence goes on along the minus strand of DNYQ01000251.1, from coordinate 2,284 downwards.
AGCGCCGCCGAATCACATTGATTGACCTTGCAGCCCAAGGTGGTCAGACCGACTTTCAGGATGACGTTATCGTTGTTCAAAGGCTCTTTCCTTTTATCGCATTATCTATGGGGCAACCTGTTCTTTGTCAAGACAAACAAAACATGGATTTTAAAATAAAAATAGGCTAAATTCGTACGCACAAAACAAGCGAAAGGGGAGTTGATTATGGAATCTTTATCGTCCTATTTTACGGCCAACCCGGCGAACTTCACGCTGCTGGCGATTCTTTTTGCCATTGTGATTCTTTATTTCATCTTAAAGAAATTCATCAAGTTGACCGTCATTCTCCTGATCGTCCTTTTGCTTGCCGGTGGCGTAAACCTTTTGAAAGACCCGGCATCCATGCCCGGTAAAATCAAAACAACCGTTCAGACCTTTGTGGCCGGTGGAGAACAGATGTGGGATAAGTTCAGCAGTTTGTGGAGGGATACCAAGGATCTGGCTGATAAAGCCAGAAGGACCCCGGGGGAGATCAATAAACTGCTGAACGCGGCAAATGAAAATGTTGAGGCTGATAGTAAATCGAAAACCGCGACGAAAGAAAAACCCAAAAAATAATTCCGGTCATGTCACAAACAGATCATTGGTCGAAAAATTCGGATCGGTTGTCAGGTTAACGCCCATGCGCCTCAGCCCAGCTTCATCGCCCGGCGTGGGAATATGGGTCATATGCACTTCACAATTTTGCAGTTCCTTTAATTTTTCCAAAGCCAGTTCCGCCGCGGGATTGGTGGTGGCGCTGATGCTCAGCGCGATCAGCGCCTCTTCCAGATCGAGACTGACGTTCTTTTCATTCAGGATTTCCGTTTTCAGCTTGCGGATCGAACCGGTGATGTTGGGCGGTAATAGTTTGATTTTATCGGGAATGCCCGCCAGGTGTTTGATCGCATGGATGACCACGCTGGATGCCGCATGCATCAGCGGCGAATTGCTGCCGGTGATGATTGATCCGTCGCCCAGTTCGATGGCTGCGCCGCAAAAGATCCCTTCATTCCCTTTTTCATGTTCCAGCGCGTCCTGGGCCGCCTGACGCGCCGGTCCGACCACACGCCGGTTTTCCGGCTTTAAATTAAAATCGTTGAGAAATAATTCGACGCGCTGAACCGTTTCTTTGTCGGAGAATCCCATGGCATATTCGCAGCGATAACGGAAATAGCGGCGGATGATTTCCTGCTTGGACGCTTCCCTGGTTACATCGTCATTCGTAATGGCAAATCCGGCGCGGTTGACGCCCATATCCGTGGGAGACTTATAAAAAGAGGCTTCGCCGGTGATCTTTTCCAGAATTCTTTTTAAGACCGGAAAAACTTCCACGTCGCGGTTATAGTTGACCCAGGCTTCGCCGTAGGCTTCCAGATGAAACGGATCGATCTGATTGAAGTCGCGAATGTCGGCCGTGGCCGCTTCATAGGCGACATTGACCGGGTGTTTGAGCGGCAGATTCCAGATCGGGAAGGTTTCAAACTTGGCGTAGCCGGATTTGACGCCTCTTTTGTAGTCGTGATAAAGCTGAGACAGGCACGTGGCCAGTTTTCCGCTGCCCGGCCCAGGTCCCGTGACGATTACCAGCGGTTTGTCCGTGGGGATATAATCATTCACGCCGTAGCCCTCGTCGCTGACGATTAAATCCACGTTGGTCGGATAGCCCTTGGTGAAGCGGTGCGTGAAAACTCTTATGCCGCGGCGTTCCAGCTTGTTTTTAAACAAGACGGCCGAAGGCTGATTTTCAAACCGGGTGATGACGACGCCCATCACGTTAATATTCCAGCCGCGCAGATCGTCAATCAGTTTCATGGCATCCGTATCATAGGTGATGCCGAAGTCCGCCCGGATTTTTTTCCGTTCGATGTCGCCCGCATAGATGCAAAGCAGAATATCCGCGCGGTCTTTCAGCTCTTTGATGAGCCGCATCTTGACGTTGGGATCATAGCCGGGCAGCACCCGGGCCGCGTGATAATCGTAAAGGAGCTTGCCGCCGAATTCCAGGTAGAGTTTGTTGTTGAATTTCTCTACGCGCTTTAAGATGGACTGGGTTTGCTGGGAGATGTACTTTTCATTATCGAATCCGTTTTTACCTGTATTCATGAGAATATTCAGCGCCTTTCTGAGGTTGTTCCGGTTACAATAAATTAATTTCCATGGCGCGGATGGGGCAGGCGGAAACACACAGTTCGCAACCATTGCACTTTTCAGGATCGAACAAAACTTTTTGCGTCTGTTTTTCGAAATACAGGGCGCCGGT
>DNYQ01000169.1 GCA_003506745.1 Syntrophaceae bacterium | reverse complement strand
TTGTTATCGCAGAATCCGAAAACAAGGTTTCGCCTCAGCTCCATCGAGCCCAACGAAATATCGGATGATCTGCTTCATCTTTTCGGACGTTTCGACAATCTCTGTCCGCATCTGCATATCCCTCTGCAAAGCGGCGATGATTCTATTTTGAAAATGATGAAGCGCGGCTACGACACGGCCTTCTACCGCGCACTCATTGAAAATGTGGTCCGGACGGTAGACAATATTGCCGTCGGCATCGATGTCATGGTCGGTTTCCCCGGCGAAGGTGAAGAGGAATTCGGTCACACACGGAGACTGCTTGAAGAACTGCCGGTGGCTTATCTGCACGTTTTCCCCTATTCGGAAAGACCTGGAACAGCAGCCCTGGCGATTCATCCCAAGGTTCCGGAAAAAACCAAAAAAGAGCGCGCCGCAATCCTGCGGGAGGTTGGCGCGAAAAAAAGGGAAGCCTTCGCCCGCCGGTTTCTGGGAAAAACACTGCCGGTGCTGGTGGAACAGAGCCGGGACAAAAAAACCGGCCTCGCCAAAGGTTTTTCACACAACTATCTTCCGGTTCTGCTGGACAAATCCCCAACTTCTTTAGTAAATACTCTCGTCAGGGTCAAAATTGAAAAGGTTCAGGAAGGCAAACTTACAGGCAGGACTTTGCATGGATAATGACAGATTACAGCAATTAACGGCTCTTCAGGGAAAGCTTTCCTATACTTTCCGGAACATGGACCTGCTGTCAACCGCGCTGACCCACCGCTCCTATGTCAATGAGAATCCACAGTCCGGCGCAAGCGATAATGAAAGGCTGGAGTTTCTGGGTGACGCGGTTCTGGGTCTTTGTGTCAGCGATCTCCTGATGAAGAAACATGCCGATTTTGATGAAGGCACCCTTTCCAAAATCCGTTCCTTAATGGTCAATGAAAAACCGCTGGCCGACCTGGCGGCGCAACTGGGTCTGGGAAATTGCCTGCTTTTGGGCCGGGGAGAAGAACATTCCGGCGGACGCGCCAAAGAGTCGCTGCTGGCCAATGCCTTNNCTTTATACCCTGCTTGCCGAAAGCGGCCCCGATCACGACAAAATCTTTGAAATAGAAGTTGCCGCCGGCGATTCCGTCCGTGAAATCGGCCGGGGAAAAAGCAAAAAAGATGCGCAAAAACAGGCGGCGCAAAAAGCCTGGGAAAGCCTGCACAGTGAAAACGGCGCTTAACACCCCTCGCAGTAAAGTCCCCCTCCCCCGGCGCTTCGCATCACCGCCGCCGGATGGGGAAACCGGAGGACGTTTGCTTCCCGATCCACCGGTAAAACCGCTGATCATCCCCATCTTCATCATGAACAGGGGATGCCCGCAGCACTGCACCTTTTGCAATGAGAAGATCGCTGCGGGAAATTTTTCTCCGGAAGTTACGCAGGATTTCTTTGACGCCGAAGTCGCCTCGTATCTGCGCTGGAACAAAGACAAAGCGCGCCGGGTGGAAATCGCCTTTTACGGGGGCAGTTTTACCGGACTTTCACCTGATGATCAGAAACGGCTTTTGTCCTGGGCCAACATTTATATTCAAAAAGGCCAGGTGGAATCGATCCGGATTTCCACAAGACCCGATTACATTGACAGCGAGCAGTTGATATTTCTGCACGCCAACGGCGTCCGGACCATTGAAATCGGCGCCCAGTCCTTCAATGATCAGGTCCTTGATCATATTGGGCGCGGCCATGATGCACGGGCCACGGAAACGGCTATGCAGTTGCTCAAGGCGCGTGAATTTAAAACCGGCCTGCACCTGATGGCCGGCCTGCCCGGCGACACCCGGGAAAGCTTTCTTTCAACCCTCAAGCGCACAGTCGAACTTCAACCGGATACGGTGCGCATCCATCCGGTGCTTGTTTTCAAGGATACGCCTCTGGCCGATGAATTGCTTTGCGGCCGCTATTCCCCGCTTACGCTGGAAGAAGCGGTGGACTGGTGCCGTCTGGCCTGGGAGACGCTTGCGCCTGCGGGCATTTCCATCATCCGTTTCGGCCTGCAGATGACGCCGGAAATGCGTCAGGAAGGCGCTGTAGCGGCGGGTCCGCTGCACCCTTCTTTCGGCAGCCTGGTTTATTCAGCCGTTTTTTATTCCGCCACCTTAAAATTACTCGGCAACGTTCCCGAGCATACCCGAATCTTGCGCTTCGGTGTCGCTAAACGCGACCTTTCCAATTTTCGAGGTTTCGGCAATCAAAACATCGAAGCGATAAAAAGGCTTTACCCTAACGCCCAAATCGTTATAGACTCCGTCCGCGAGCAACTTCCCGGGCATTTGTCGCTGAACACCGGAGCGGGGGAATCTTTTTCCTTCAATATTCCCGGAATTTCGTAAATCATTGATTGGAGAACCGTTGTGTTTAAATCCGGTTTCATAGCCATACTGGGCCGCCCGAATGTGGGCAAATCCACTTTTTTTAATGCGATTATCGGCGATAAAATTTCCATTGTGGCCGACAAGCCGCAAACCACACGAAACCGCATTACAGGCATCAAAAACTTCTCCGACGCGCAGTTGATTTTTTTGGACACGCCGGGCATGCACCAACCGAA
>DNYQ01000235.1:3572-7649 GCA_003506745.1 Syntrophaceae bacterium | reverse complement strand
GTCGGCTGACCCTGAGCGTCGAGTTCCCAATGACGCCGGGGATATTCATATGGGGAATTGAGGATCGGTTTTTCAAAAAAGATGTTTTCCATGTTCATTTCCTTATCCCGAGGCAAGATCGGCAGCAGATACAGCAATTAATGTCGGTCTAGATTTTACTAATGGCGAAGCGGAGTATAGGAAGAACAAGATGGGATGTCAACATAAAACCGCCCAGACAATCATCCCATCATTTGGGCGTCGATTGCCTGGGCTTCATCGATTCATTTATGATAAGCGAAAAAGAAACTGATGTCTTTCAGCGATAGTATCCGCTGCCGACCACCCAGCCGAAAGGTTTAAACAGAAGCACATAGGATCGCTTGGGTTGCGCTTTGGTTTGTCCTTTCTTCGTAAACAGATATTCCACATATCCGCCGCCGGCCGTGCCTTTGGCCAGAAATTCCTTCACGTAGAAAACGCCCTGGGCGTCTTTGTCCTTGATCCGGTTTCGTCCCTCCGTATCCTTGCGGCCGTAAAGAACCACATTGACGCCTTCAGTCGTATCGGCCCAGAAATATCCGTCCGACCCGAAGCGCAGTTCCCTGAGAAGATTGGCGCCCAGCGCTTTGGCTGCCTCCAGAGTCATTTTTCCCTTTTGATGACGGGCATGAATGGCGGCAAGCAGGCTGACGGCTGTTTCCACTTCGCTTTTAATCAGTAGATCCTGACATGTGGCCCCCTGCTGCGCCGAAGCCGGAAGGCAAAATGTCATCATCAACAAAACCGCTAAAACAACCATTCGTAACTTTTGCATATGTCTGCTCCTTTTCCGGGTGGATTTGATAACGTTCAGCGGATCGTTCGTGGAACGATCCCTACATACGGTTCTTCTTTCTTGCCTCTCCGACGGCATTGGCAGCCAGCATGGCGGTTAAGACTTTTTCGGGCGTGATCTTGCCTGCTTCGTGATGGATGCCTTCCGCGGGCGCNNGGCCGATATCCTCGCAAAATGCGTACACGGTTTGTGTTTCCTGAGGCGCGGCATCCGTAAGCTGCAAACCGGTTAAAACGCCGAAGGCAACTTTTTCGCCATGATAAAAAGAATGGGTTTCCGGAAGCGCCGTCAACCCGTTGTGAATGGAATGGGCCGCCGCCAGTCCCGAACTTTCAAAGCCGATGCCGGAAAGCAGGATATTGGCCTCAATAATATGATTCAGGGCCGGTGTAACAAGGTGCTGCGAAACGGCGATTTTCGCGGCGGGACCATANNNNGCCAGCGCATCCCCCATCCCGGAAATCAGAAAGCGCGCCGGAGCATGGGCGATAACCGCCGAATCCACCAGAACCACCTGCGGATTCGTTTTTTGATAGTAAACCGAATCAAAAGCGCCCTGGGCCGAATACAGGATGGCGCAACCGCTGCAGGGCGCATCGGTCGAGGCAATGGTGGGAACAATGATCACCGGGATACGGGCCCGGTCGGCGGCGATTTTTGCCGTATCAATGGCTTTGCCGCCGCCCATACCAACCAGAACGTCTGCCTTTTCGCGGCTGATCACATCTGCCAGGCGGCTTAATTCTTCTTCACAGCATTCCCCGGAAAAGGGCTCGATGAAAATCGAGTTTGCAGCCAAATTGTTGGCATACGGAACAAGAATTTTATTTTTTGNNTATTAAATCAAATAATCATGATTGAATACCCGGACAAATTGTGTTTATGAATAAACATGCCATCAAGGAAGACATCATGACTAAACAATCCAGGCCGGTCGAAATCGATTTTAATTCTGAATTCCAGCGGGCCATTGCGCTCATGGAAGAGACTGAGCAAAATATTCTGATCACCGGGCGGGCGGGGACGGGAAAGTCAACGCTGCTAACCTATTTCCGCGACTCCACGAAAAAGAAGGTGGTTATTCTGGCGCCGACGGGCGTGGCGGCGGTCAATGTCGCAGGCCAGACGATTCATTCTTTTTTTCATTTCAAGCCAAATGTGACGCCGGCGTCCATCAAAAGAAAAAAGAAAACGGAAAAAGACAAACCGACGCTTTATAAGAAGCTGACCACCATTGTGATTGACGAAGTATCGATGGTGCGCGCCGACCTGCTGGACTGCATCGACAAATTTCTGCGGTTCAACGGCCCTCATGAAAAGCGGCCCTTCGGCGGCGTTCAGATGATTTTTATTGGGGATTTGTATCAGCTGCCGCCGGTGGTCACGTCCGCGGAACGGGAAATCTTTAAAAGCCACTACCCGACGCCTTATTTCTTCAGCGCGAANNACCCGAATTTTGAAGCGCCTCCCGGGTCATTTTATTTATCGCTGACGTCCACCAATGATCTGGCCGACACGATCAATGAAAAGCGCCTGGCCGAACTGCCGGGCAAGGTCTGGAAAGCTACAGGGCTGATCGACGGCGATTTCGGCAAGGAATATCTGCCGACCGCCGTAGATTTAAAGCTCAAAAAAGGCGCGCAGATCATGCTGCTCAATAACGACTCCCTCGGCCAGTGGATCAACGGCACCATCGGTAAGATTCGAAAGTTTGAACCCGATGATGACGGAGAAGAGGTGATTGTGGCCGAGCTGGACAACGGCGATACGGCGCGCATTTCGCCCTACACCTGGAAAATCTACCGGTTCTTTTTGAAAAACGAAGAGCTGCGCTCGGAGGAAGTCGGCTCTTTCCGGCAGTATCCGGTGCGTCTGGCGTTTGCGGTCACCATTCACAAAAGCCAGGGAAAAACCTTTGAAAACGTGGTGATCGATGTGGGACGCGGCACATTCGCCCACGGGCAGATGTATGTGGCTCTTTCGCGCTGCACCAGCCTCGACGGAATCGTCCTCAAGCAGCCCCTGAAGAAAAATCATATTTTAATGGACTGGCAGGTGGTGAAGTTTTTGACAAACATTCAATACGCGCAAGCCGCCAAAACGCTCAGCCGTGAAGATAAACTGAAAATGATTGAAGCGGCCATCCTTGAAAAGAAAAACATCGAAATTCTTTATCTCAAGGGGCAGGATGAAAAATCGCGCCGGATCGTGCGCCCCCTTTTCATGGGGGAAATGGAGTATAAAGGATATCCTTACCTGGGTTTGCAGGCCTTCTGCGTGACCCGCCAGGAAAAACGCATTTTCAACGTGGATAAAATTCTGGAAATTGCCGAGCCGGAAGAAAGAGGTCTTTTGTCAGATGAAACATAACAGGAGCGGTATTTAACTTTTTCTCTTGCTGACTCTTTTTTTATCTCAGCAACATCGACAATAAAAGGGGAGAGAAATACAAAGCAGACAGGACAAGAACTAAAGCGCCGATCCTGGAAATCCATTTGTCGATCTTTACAATCATCAGGTCCCAGTCTGTTTCCTGCGCCTGGCGCATCATGGTCCCGAATAATTCCCGATCCGGCATCGCCGGCGGATGCTCGCCAATGGAGACAGACAATGAAGAAACACCGCTTGTGGTTTGCATAACCTTTGCTCCCTGTTTTCTGATCCGGGTTACATCAGATATTTTCTGACGGAGGCGGTGATCACGCCGCCTATTTTGAGTTCGTCTTTAGGATAAATCGCAGGATAGGCCGGATTGGCCGCCTCCAGAACAACGTCTTTGCCACGCCGGCGGAGATATTTCATGGTCCACTGGCCATCGACTTCGGCCAGAACAATATCCCCGTTTTTGGGATGACGATCCCGCTCGACCACGACCAGATCGCCATCCATGATGCCGGCGCCGGTCATGGAGTCGCCGGTGACCCGCAGCAAAAAAGACGAATCGGGTTTGGTCACAAGGTAGGCATCCATGGACAAAACGTCGTGTGCACATTCTTCGGCGGATGCGGGAAGACCGGCGGCAACATTGCCGACCAGGGGAATGCCGAAGGAAAGCCCCGACAGCTTAAGAAACCCCTGCGCGTCTTTTTCCAGAATACCTTTTTCGATGAGCTTTTCAATCCAGTAAAACACGACGCTTTTCGAACGCACCTCAAAGAGGTCCATCATCTCGGCATAGGTGGGCATGCGTTGCGAGTTGCGGTAAAAAGCAACCAGACTCTGTTCAATTGATTTTATATCACGCGTCTTTTTCATGGTTC
>DNYQ01000235.1:0-3561 GCA_003506745.1 Syntrophaceae bacterium | reverse complement strand
GCCAAGGAATCTTTAATCTCACTGTGCCGCGGAATCGGTTGAGACATTTTCGTTTCCGGATTCTGATACCAGTCGTGTCTGCCTCCATGACGGATAAACACGCAACCCATTTCCTCAATAGCACGGATTAAATCTATATGCTTCATGCGACACGAAGCTCCCCGACATGAAGAACATTGGGAATCTTTCCACTGGTTAATTCTTCGTAGATATCTTTCAGATTTTCTTTTAAATCATCAAGATTTTCAGACTGTGTCTTATAATCAGGAAATTCTTCAAGCCAGCCAATAATCATTTCCTCATCCTGATAATAGATAAATTTTTTGTTTTCCATTTAAATCACCTTTTCATTTACAGTCATTTTTCAAAATAAAAACTCTCGAATAGACGTTATCGTTCGCCGACTTATTTTGAGTTTTCATTTTCGCCCCATACGGTTATGCTGTCAAGTAATATTCAAGCGGTGTTACCGGGTCATGGTGTACTTCTGTTCATCTTTGGGGACATACCATTTGATGACATTATGGCCGATGCCGACAGGCACCGGCTCCACACCACGAATGCGGTTGGAGATCATGATTAAATCGTCGGGAACGTATAAAAACGTGTAGGGCTGATCTTCCGCCAGGATTTCCTGAAAGCGGTCATAATATTTTTTGCGCTCGGTCTGATTGAAGGTGCTTCGTCCTTTCTCCAGCATCTCGTCGGCTTCAGGATTCCCGTAGGAAACAAAGTTGAGCTCTTCCGGAGCGGTTTTGCTCGAATGCCAGACGTCATAGGCATCGGGATCGGGTGGAATCGTCCAGCCCAGGATAACCGCGTCAAAGCGGCGCTTGTTGATGAAATCCGTCACAAATGCCGACCATTCCAGAATGCGGATTTTCGCCTTGATGCCGACTTCCGCAAGTTGCCGCTGAATGATTTCCGCGCATTTCTGCCGCGTTTCATTGCCCTGATTCGTCAGGATTTCAAATTCAAAAGGTTTGCCGCCTTTCTCCAGCATACCGTCGCCGTTTTGATCCGCAAAACCCGCCTGTTTGAGCAGTTCGCGCGCTCTGGCCGGGTCGTAAGCATAGGTCTTTACCTTGTCGTTATACGCCCACGTACCGGGTTTATAAGGCCCCGTCGCGGGTTTGCCCAGGCCCAGCAAGACCCCGCTGACGATTTCATCTTTTTTTATCGCATAGGAGATGGCCTGCCGCACGCGCTTATCAGAAAAAAGAGGATTCTTCAGATTATACCCCAGATAGGTGTAGGCAAAAGACAGATATCTGTATTTATTGAAGTTTTTTCTAAACAGGTTATTCTCCGTCTGCCTGGTGTATTGCAGCGGCGTCAGCCCCATCATGCCGATATTCTGCGCGCGCAACTCCAGAAACATGGTGGCGGTATCGGGAATAATGCGTGTGACCCGGCCGTCCAGATAGGGACGACCTTCAAAATAATTTTCATTGGAAACAAGAACAATTTTCTGGCCAGCCACCCATTCTTTGAATTTGTAAGGCCCGGTGCCGACGGGATGGCGCGAAAGAGGACTTTGCGTGATATCTTTTCCGGCCAGCAGATGTCTGGGCAAAATAGCGGCGCCCCAACTAATCAGCGCGGGAGCAAAGGGCTTGTCATAGGTCACGCGGAAGGTAAAATCATCGAGTGCCTCCGCCTTCCTGACTTTCATGAAATCTCCCGCATACGCAGTCGGCGTTTTGGGATCGGTGGTGACTTGATAGGTATAGAGCACATCGGCGGAAGTAAAGGGTTTGCCGTCGTGCCATTGGACGCCTTTGCGCAAATGGAACGTAATCACCAAACCATTTGCCGAAATCTCCCAAGACTCGGCCAGATCGCCAATAATATTCATGTCTTTGTCGTATTTGACCAAGCCGTTAAAAACCATTCCGCCAACGGCATGCGACGCCGAATCAGAAGCCAGAAGCGGGATCAGATTGCTGGCGTCTCCGATATCGCCGCGCACCAGGATGTCACCGTAGGCGGGCGGCTTGTCCGCTTTCGGACGAACGGTATCGGTCTCATGTGATCGATCGCACGAAATCATTGACAAAATGATCCATAACACCATAAAGAAAATCAAGAATCTGCGCATGGCGATTTACATAGCCCAGGCAAACCACGTTTGCAATATGATTTTTTNNCCAGGAGCTTTTTAATTTTTATTCACACTTTGCCGGAGCGGTGGCTGCCGTCATCGGAACAGTCTATTTGGCCATGGTCGCCAGTGATTCGGCCTCCGGCCTGGTCACCGCGCTCATCTACGGGATTTCCGTTGTTTTCCTTTTTTCCGCCAGCACGCTGTATCATGCATTTAAAAAAGAAGAGAACGAGCTGTCATTCTGGAGAAAAATGGATCGGCTGGCCATCTTTTTCATGATTGCCGGAACCTTTACGCCCATCTGTTATTTTTGCCTGGAGAATCCCTACCGCTGGTGGATGATAGCCTTCCAGTGGGGGCTGGTGGGTGTCGGCGTCATTTCGCAGATTTTTTTCCCAAGGGCGCCCCGAAAACTTTATGCGATTATTTATCTGTCCATGGGCTGGTCGGCGCTCTTCACGATCAAACAAATGTTGTCCAATATGTCCTCATCCCAGGCCGTCCTCCTGGTTTCAGGCGGCATTGCCTTTACGCTGGGCGCCGTTATCTACGCCGTCAAAAAGCCAAGAATGATTCCGGGTGTTTTCAGTTTTCATGAACTTTTTCATATTATGGTGCTGATCGGCGGCGTTTTGCATTATGCCATGATCTACGGCGTTTATTCTCATCTGGGCGTTTAAATAATGGATATCCTTCTTCCGTTCGCCGAACACGGAAAGACGACTGATCAGCTATTGGCGGACGAGGCGGCGTTATTTCGAAAAGAATATGAAAAGAATTATGCGGCGGGGGAAAGCAAACCTCCGGATATCGGAATACCTTTTTTTCTGCGCGCGCCCCTGTCCGACACCGGCGTGCTGCTCATTCACGGCTTGATGGCGGCGCCCGCGGAAGTCAGGCAATGGGCGGATTTTCTGCACGCCAAAGGTCTGACGGTTTACGCGCCGCGGCTTGCCGGCCACGGAACATCCTCAAAAGACCTTTCGGTTCGCAACTATCCGGAGTGGCTGAATTCGGTTGATCGCGGCCACGCCATTCTCAAAACCTGCTGCAAAAAGATCCTGGTGGCCGGATTCTCAACCGGCGCGGGCCTGGCGCTGCAATCGGTAATCCTGCGGCCCCGTGATTTTGAAGCAGTGATTGCCGTCAGCGCGCCGTTGAAATTTAAAAGCTTTTCCTCGAAATTTGCCGAGCTTCTGCATGGATTTAATCTTCTGTGCAAACGTGCGGGTCTGGGCGGTCTGGCCGTCGAATATCTAAAAAACGATGCGGACAATCCCCACATCAATTATCTGCGATGCCCGGTCAGTGCCTTCGTTCAGGTTAAAAAGCTCATGAGAAGCGTCCGCCGGTCACTTCCCGAAATTGACATTCCGGCGCTGGTCATCCAGGCTAAAAATGATCCCAAGGTTGCTCCGGAAAGCGGGCCTGCCATATTTCAACGCCTGGGTACG
>DNYQ01000012.1 GCA_003506745.1 Syntrophaceae bacterium | reverse complement strand
TTCCTTTTTTGATGAACGTCACCAGATAGACGGATTTCGGCGCTTCAATCCGCGCCTCCACAAGCTTTCTTTCGTCTTTGGATAAAGTGTCCTGGGCAAGCAATCTTCCCAGCGCATAAGGCGTCGGTTCATCCAGGGCAAAATAGTCATTCATGAACCACTCGTTGAATTCTTCCATATCTTGCGTCGTCATGCCATATTTCTTAGCATCGGCGATGCGCTTTTTTCCAAAATAAAACTCGGTCAATGAAATAAAATCAATGTCTTTGCTTTCCTCCATCAGAGTCATGCCCTTGCGAATGACCCAGGTGTCAAACCGCTTCCATTTTTCAACATCCGCTTTTTCCTGTTCTTCTCGCACCAGGCAGCATACCTTGTATTTTCTGCCGCTTCCGCAAGCACAAATGTCGTTTCGTTTTTGCGGCGGTTTGTCAATCAAATGCTCCCAGCTCATTTTGACGTTTTCAAACAGGGCGATGAGCGCGTCATCTTTTTTCCGGGACATCTTATCTTTTTCTTTTTCATCGAACGTGTTCCAGACATTCGTCACGTATTGCAGAATTTTATTGACTTCATCTATATCTTTGAAATCTTTATTTTTCGCAGCTGCGAGGTATTCCTTCATCTTGCAGTCGGTAAAAAGCCTGGAAACTCGCAAAGCGTCGTTTCGCTGTTTTTCCGCCGCCGCGATGCTGATGCCTTTTTCTTCGGCGGATATGCGAATCATGCAGTCGTAGCAGGCCACTTGCGGATCAGGCGACATCGGATTGAGAAAACCGCCTAATTTTGATTTCTTGCCACAAACGTCGCACAGACACAGGCCGCCTTCGAGAATTTTGCCGGATATTTTATCTTTCATGGGATGCCCTTTTCTTTTACTTAACGACTTATTTAGCATCTTTGGCCGTCAAATGTTAATAATTTCTCCATTAATTTACTTCAACAATACGAACTCGTCATTCTCAGCCTCAAGCTTTTTCAAAATGGGATCATCAACCGGAAATATGTTGGTGGTCTCGGTTTCGTCATCAAAAATTAGAACGGCTGATCCATTTTTGAGCTTGTTTTTTACCTGTTGGAAACTGGTTTCAAGGGAAGCCTCGATCGCGCCATAATCCGTCCCATTTCTGGAAATAAATTCTTCAATAACCCCTTTCAAGGCTTTAGCACTGAGCTTATTGACGGGAATAATATGAATCGCCATTGAAACCTGCCTTTTAAAATCCAGGATACTTCTTCCGCCAGTGCTCTCCATCATCATAAAGAACAAACAGATCTTTCCTGATCCCGCGTTTCGATTGTTCCATAACGGGCAGCGCGCACCGCCTTGATTGCCTTTTCATGCGGCATACCCAGCTCCACAAGCAATTGAGCCGCCACTGTGCCTGTCCGGCCAATGCCGCCCCGGCAGTGGATCAGAATTTTTCCGCCATCCAGCAGAATCTCCCTCAGTCTCGGCCCGGCGCTTTTCCAAAGTTCCTCAAACCTTCCATCGGGCGCCTTTACTTCATCAATCCGCAGGGGATGAGAAATGCTTGTTTTAACCATGTTCAGATTTCTCGCGTGCATTATTTATTACCAATAACCATGTGCTTCATATAATTCCGGATTGCTCTATAGGTTTGTCATTTGGGGCTGCGGGTTCAGCAAATCAAAAGCAATGCCGGAAAATGTGTGAATGCAAATTGATTCTTTATTGGAAAGAAACACGATTTTTATTCCTTCTCAAACCCCTGGCTGGAGAATTTCAGGGTGCGGCTGTTTTCTGTCACTGTGCGGACAACCTGATCCGGGGCACCGGCCGGTATTTCGGCCTCGATTTCCAAAGTAACGGTAACCTTGGCGTTGACGAGCCCGGCAAGATGAGAAATGACTTCTTCGGCGATTCTTCCGGCATCGCGTCCAACACGCGTGGCATCCAGTGTTACTGTTCCATGAAAGCGTTTTGGCTGTCCTGCCTTGGGGGTTGTATCCGAGTCTTCCTCCCTCTCCTCTTCCTCTTTTGCTCCAATGGTTTCCTGAACGCCACCTTTTGGCTTTTCACCGGCTGCTTTTGCCTTTTCCGCGTCTATTTGCAAAACAGCGATTTCAGATTTAACAAGAAGTCCGGATGTATCACTATCCAAAATTGACAACCCCTGGCCACCACGCAAGCCGCGATAGCGGCCGCCGCCTGCCTGCCCTGAGCCTGTCGAAGGGTCAAAACTATCGGCAAAGGCAAAAGAATCCTGTACCCATGTCAATAACGCCACCCCATCGCGAACGGCCGCAGTCAGTACTGAGGAATCCTTGAGACGCGGCAAGTAAGTATAACGGGCAAAGTCTTCAGCAAGCTGTTTGACAGACACATCATTTCCCCGCCAGAGCGGGATTTTATCCAGTTCCATGCGCAATCGTGTCGCGGCAAAGCCGGTGATTAACAATTCTTCGTTTCTTAATTTTTTACCAGCCCGTACAGCCAGGGCATCCTGACCCGTGACGCGTATCGCCTGCCAAACCATTTCGGATTGCGGCGTTTTTTGCTCTGGAACCAGCAGCCATTGATAAGTTTCCGGAAGTCGCGCGGCCACTGCTGTATCGGCGGCCGTTTTCTGGTTTTCCGCCTGTTTCACCTGTTGCGGATCAAGATTCAATTGCACTTTTTCCGCTACGATGGTTTCCCACGCCAGATATTTACAGGTTGCCTCTTCCAAATCCTGTAAACGTATTTTATCAGCCGCTAAAAAGACCAGCGCATTGCGATAAAGACGCGGAGTCGTTCCCCGTAGCTCAAGAATTGCCTTTGCGGCTGACTGGGCCGCATTGCCGGATTCTTTGCTGTAAGGATAATCAATGCCCAGAACAACCAGACGCGCATCCGTATCATCCGGCACATCCTGACCCGTTCGGGGCAGTGGATGGATGCGACTGAAATCGCCTTTGTGCTCCAAGTCTTTACGTAACCTGTTTTCCACTTCTTGTGCTACTTTATCGCGGTCGCGCTTAATTTGCTCGGAACGATCCTCGGCGAGTTTTAAAACGGTCGGCTGCGTTGAATACCAATACCGCGGCCCATCCTGATAAAGATAGGTAGCAGAGCCGGCCAATCGGCGCAAAGCATCGCCGAAGACGGATGGCGATTCACCCGGCATCATACAGCCAAGCTTCACCCGGCGGTCTTCCAAACCGCGATGCGCGGCTTTAGTTAACGGAGCCGAACCCAGATAGATGGTGCGGGCCACACGACGGCAAGCGGCGAATTTCCCCAAATTGGGCAATTCACCATCCAATCTTAACGGCAGGGAACTTATACCATCCACATCCTTTTCGATGATCGGCACCCAGTTATCCGTGAGATAACGTGTCAGTTCCGACTGCACACGCAAATCGTCTATGGCAATATTGGCCGGGAAGATCAATGGATTTCGATCTCCCTTTTCCCACAGACTGTGAATGACGGCTGCCATCAGCCGTAAAACACCACGCGTCCTCTGAAACTTCACCAGTGTTGACCAGTCGTTATAGAGCCGGTCAAATATTTCCGGATGAATCGGATAGGCTGCTTTAATTCGTTTTTCGTAGTCGGCTTCACGACATTCCGGCGGAAATTCGGACTGCTGCGCTTTATAGAAATCGGCAAAAGCACGGGCTACTACATCGCGGTCTGTGAATTGTGCAGGATCAGTCATCGGTTGGAAAAGCCGACGCCGGACAATCTCAAATCCTTCCTCGGCGCTGGCTGGCCGCCAGGAAGATTCGATGCGTCCTACCACATTGCGCAGTCTGTCGAGCGCTTCCCGGCCTCGCTGACCACCCACTTCCACATCATCGGCTTGTGTGTGCGGTGAAGGTCCAGCATCCGAAGCGGGCAGACTAATCACCAGAAGACAGTTTTTAGAAAGTTTGGCCGATTCCGTGAGCACCTGAGCAAAGGTAAACTGCGTTTCAAAACCGCCGGCGGGCAGATCGCTCTGATCGTGAAGCTGCCGGGCATAAGCCACCCATTCATCAATTAAAATCAGGCAAGGGCCGTATTCAACGAAAAGCTCGCGCAGTACATCGCCGGGACTGGTGGCTTTTTCGTCGTCGGCTGCAAGGCGGGCAAAGGCCTTCTTGGCCTCCTTGTTGCCGCCCGCCGCATAACCAAGTTGCCAGGCCAGTTCTCCCCAGAGGGTTTTAATGACCGTACCATCGGATTTTTTAACCGGATTACCGGGTGATATTTTATTGCCGACCAATACCACGCGGCGAACCGGCGGCAGCTTTGAAGCTTCGGCTGTCTGCATAACTGCATCGACACCCGCAAGGTCGGTGGGGGCAATACCGGAAAATAAATGATACAGCGCCATCATCGAATGCGTTTTGCCGCCGCCGAAATTAGTCTGGAGTTGAACCACCGGATCGCCGCCTTTTCCGGTAAGTCGCCGGACGGCATTAACCAGCATTCCTTTGAGACTCTCCGTCAGATAAGTGCGGCGGAAGAATTCGGACGGGTCTCGATACTCATCCGCGCCCTCATTCATATGCACCTGCCACAAATCCGCCGCAAATTCGGCCTGCTGGTAACTGCCGCTGGCTACATCTTGATGCGGCGTCACCACTTCCCGCCAGGGTTTCAGACCCGATACCATTGCACTTTCGATTGCCGTACTCGCGCTTTTTCGTTTTTCAGTCCGCACCTGCTCGTCATAGATTGTTCGCCGCAGCTCCATTTTTATTTTTCGGACCTCGTCCGCCTGTGGCGCGGACACGGCAGACAGCAAGCGTTCGGCGGAATCAAGCGCCCGATCGGTATCATCGCCGGAAAATGGATTTTGATGCGCCCATTTATTGCGCACTTCCCGCAATTCGCTGACGATGCTTAGTTCGGCACGACCCAGTGTCTTGCGAAAGACGAGTTCCCACTTGTTCCAAATAACAGATAGAATCGAAGCGATATCCCATTGCGGTTTATCTTTTGTAACGAACAGCTTTGCCTGCGTGTCACTCACGGATGTCTTTGCTTCTTCAATCCACTGCTGTGCATATTGGGACTTCAATTCACGTTCCACAAAGGGGATTAAGCCGTCTTTGAGAAGTTCCATTGCTTTGCCGACGCGTTCATAGTTGGTGATGGCCATTGTCTATTCCTTTAGTCGTTTCCAAAAAGTTCAGATTGCGGTTTTTGTGGCTCTTCTGCTTTACTGTGATCCGCCGCCAGACGGCTTATTTCCGGCCAGCTCTGGACCAACGCATTGTAGGAAAGCGCCTCTGCTGCTCGTTTTTTGCGTTCACATAGAGTATAGAGCCGATAGCACAGTTCTCGGGCCGTTTCGGCTTTGGAGCCCAATTTGGAGACGATTTTTGCCGCCTCGGCCTCGCCATCAGATTCCAGCAGGCGGATCAAGTGGTGAACCATTTCCCAATTGGTCAGACGCTTATCCTTTTCCGGGTCCCAATCAGATGGCAACTCGGAAGGTTTCAAAATCCTCACTTTACCACCCTTGGAATTTAAGAAGCCAGCTGCAACCAAACCCTCAACACTTGTATTCTTGGCCTTGGATAATATTTCGGCCACGCCGTATTCCCCATCATTGAAGCCGAACTGCTCAAACCAAGCCAGCGCCCACCGGCTGTCGGCGTCAAAATCACCTTCCTGCTCGGCCAGCGTCTCGTCCAGAAGCTGGTTAATAANNTAATAATGGTCAGCGCTTCGCGAACCATTAATGGCTTGCCTTCGGCATCAAGGACTTTGACATAGCGGGTGTACACGGCCATTCCCGGACCAATGGCAGCCTGCGCCAGATCCACCGGGGCGATGTTGCCTGCCTGTAGTAGTCGCAGCGCATTAGGTAACTCACGCTTGAGCGCGGAAACGAACTCGCGTCGTGTGGTTGTGGTCGCATCGGCCTCACGTTTACGGCACACGAGGAGGATGCTGGATGCGAGAGCGTTGCTGTCCTGGTTCCGTGTTCGATTTTCGCGCTCGGTGCGAATCGGCCAAGTACCACTGATGGAAAATCCTGCATGAATCACTGCATCAAGGAAAGTCTCCCAACCAGTACTTGCAGTACCTGCGTTACTGTCGCTCTCAGCCTGCTTGAATGCGTAATAGATAGTGACAGGGAAAGCCGGATGTGCTTGATCGGCAAGCCGATGCATTGCCTGAGTCATGCCGTTTAAGAAGAATACCTCCGCCTTGTGCCTACCGCCATGCCGATCAGGTGTCGCGACAAGTTCTTCGGCTTTGGGCACTGTGAGCGTCACAAAAAGGTCGGGGAATATGAACTTCAACGAATGGCGTAGCCAGACATAGAAAAAGTCTGACAGATCAGCATAACCAACGTTGTCGTAATAGGGTGGATCAGTTGAAATCACTTTCCCAATTGAAGTGATCTGCTGAGCCGCGTCTGCTTGAATACCAACGCCACCTACGGCTGACCCTGTAGTAAAGTCCAATGCTCTCGCTGTGTCATCGACCATACTCCAAAATGAGCCACTTGGACCTGCAATTGAATTGCCTTCACAAAAGTCCCAACTCATAGGGATAGCATGGCGTCGAAAGAGATGACCAGGGCATTGCACTGAGGGCATCCATGTTGCCAAGTTGTTCGCGCGATTCGTCGTCTTCGACATTCCGAATGCGAGATACAACGCTATCGAATCAGCATATGCAGTGGCTCCAGTGCCACCGGCAGCGAGGGGCATGCCCACTTGCCCCGAAGCTCTCGAAGAGTTGGGCAAGCCTGCTGTCAAAGCGTCATGTTCCACTCGTTCTCGTGCTTTCTGCACCAGATCAGATAACGTCGTCAGCGCTAAAAGCTGACGTGAAGTGAAGAGATCGCTCCACATAGTCATACCGTAATTGCCGACGCGGAAGCCAAGCGCCTGCTGGAAGAACTCAATATCGGGCTTCCACTCTGGTTTCGCCTGGGACGCTATGTCCTCCATATCTTTTGTCGGTGGCAGATAAACCCGCCCGCGCTCGCCTTCAGCTACAATAGCCATCAGACGCGCTCCTATACGCCCGGCCTTGCCCTCGGCCATGAGGTAGTCGCCCTCCATCGGTGTCCCTGACATCAGACACCGGAAGTTCGACCCCCGAGAGAGCTTGGTGCCGTTCTTTGCCACCTCAGTGTCCTTGGGCTTGCCCATTTTCACAGTGAAGCGATAGTCTCCGCCCTCGGTTAGCGTTTCGACATAGGCTTCTTTGCCTACTTTGGTGGAGAGCATGAAGGTAGTGGCGAGGGGCACGTCCACCTTCGCGAATGCTGGGTTCGGGCTCTTCACCGTGCGCGCCCAGAGCCAGGCGATGACAGTCAGTTCTTTTCCGGCATAGGGGATCAAATCGGGACGTTCGGCAAAAAAATCCCCCCCGTCCCCCCTTTCCGAAAGGGGGGAAAGAGAGGGAATTTTCACTTTTGGATAAAGATGGCCAATACGCTTTTCTGCTTCATCGCGCATCCATTTTCCGTAGTAGCGCACATCTTCTGCCAGCCCTTGAGCACCTTTCCATGTGGTCATGGCTTTCTCTTCAGGTGTCTTATTTTGCCAATCCGGATTCACTGGAGGCTTTCCGGCAAATTTTGGCGGGATTTCAATCATGGCCTTGTTGATCAGCACAGCGACGGGATTCAAGTCGCTGGCATAAGCTTCCAGCCCCAGGCGCTGCGCTTCCAAAGGCAGCGCGCCGCCACCCGCAAAGGGGTCATGAAAGGCAGGCAGCTTGTAACGGTCAAAGAGTTCTTTGGCCCGCGGATGATCGGCATTTTCGGCACAGGTCCGCCGCCAGCTTGCCCAGATTTCATCTCTGGCCTGCTGCAAAACCGATTCGTTAGTCGTGTTTTCCCACTTTACCAGTTCTTCAATAATCTTAAAGAGGCGCTTTCGTTCTTTATCCTGCGCTTTTTCAGTCGGGAACAGATCCGGATGCGCCGAAGGGTCGTCCACCATCTGGGCAAAGATCACCGCCCGCGCCGCCGCCAGTGGTCGTCTGGCCCACCACAAATGCAATGTTGAAGGATGACCGTGACGAATCGATTTTTCCCTTGCCGATGCCTTATTAATCGCCTCCAGCGGAAGGGCTACTTCAATGAGTTTTTTCTTATAGGTCATGCTTTCTCCCAAAGCTATCGGATGATTATTCCGGTGTTCCGGATGAATACCGGATGATTCTGATAATCCTCAGCAGACAACGGAATCGGTCGATTATGATGTCTCATCGGTCGGATATCGGTCGATTCCGCATTTTGAGTTTAAAGTCATTCAGTATTTTTCCTGACTCTTTCAAGGTCGCAATATCAACAATAGACCCTCCGCATTCGTTGCAAAGATATGTGACGTAGTTTGGTATCGTCTTGGTTTCACCTTTATATTCGAAGGATTCGGTTCCAACTTTCTTTTTCAGCAATCCTGTACCGCAAACAGGGCAATTTCTCATATCCATTATTCAAATCACCTTCCACCAGGGCGCAGCCAGAACGGTGGGAGTCAACCATTCGATCGCCGCGCCGTCATACAGCAGCAATCCCGTGCGCGCATCCGCGCCATATTCCTTTTGAAAGGCAATCAGGTTTGCGGCGTCTTTTACCCTGGGCTTACTTCCTGATTTAATTTCAATGGGCAGGACCTTTCCTTCCGTTTCGATCACTAGATCCACTTCCTCGCCTGTTGTTGTCCGCCAGTAGAGGATTTCCGTATTCGACAGCCTGCCCGAACGCCAGACCAGGAGATCAAGCAGCACCAGATTTTCAAGATGTGCGCCGGCCGGTTCAGTTGCTCCGGAAAGGTGCAGCGCTAATCCCACGTCGCCCCAGTATAGTTTGGGGGATTTGAGGAGACGCTTGGTCCGGTTTACCGAGTATGCGGGCAGACGCGCCAGCAGGTGCGACGTCTCGAGCAGATTGAGGTAACGATGCACCGTGGGTTGCTTCAAGGACAGATCGCGGGCCATCTCCGTTTGATTGGTGATCTGGCCCAAACGCAGACATGCAGCCCGCATCAGACGACGGAAATCCGGAAGGGCGGCAATGGAGGAAAGCATCTGTAGGTCTCGTTCCAGATAGGTGTGAACATAACCGTCAAACCAGACCTTGCGGTCATCCGCGGCGGCCATATGAAGAGCAGGTGTCGGAAATCCGCCACGTTTTGCAAATTCCCGCCAGTCTTCCGGTTGGGTATCGTCGGCAGCCAGGATTTGCGGCCAATCGACATCTTTTCCCGAAACAATTTCCTCCCACAGTCCGCAACGACCAAGCCCCATCTGCTCTCGCCTGGTCATTGGACCAAGGGTAAGGTAGCTTGCACGACCGGCCAGTGATTCGGAAACACCCTGCATCAGAAGCAGATTGGCCGATCCGGTCAGCAGAAACCGGCCCGGTTGCCGGTCGGAATCGATGGCCCGCTTCACAGCGAGAAGCAGGTCTGGCTCCCGCTGCACTTCATCGAGTGTAACATTTGCCGCGCCCCCTGTCAGGGCTTCCGGGTTCTGCCTGGCCAGTTCGAAAACATCCATATCATCAAGGGAAAAGTAGGTACGCTTTTCAGGTGTCAGCTCCTTAACGAGGGTGCTCTTGCCCGTTTGCCGCGCGCCGGTCACGACAACGGCAGGCATTACTTTTAAGCGTTGATTTAACGCTGCCGTCATATATCGGGGATATGTATTATTATTCATGGCGTGAATTATATCCATTCACTGGCATATTTGCAAGTGTTAATATATGTTTATGAAGGCGTTTCGGCCCGCGCCAGAAGCTCAGCAAAATCATAGTTGACGCTTGTTACTCCGAAGTCCGGTTCACGATGGAAAGGCTGACGGACATAATGAACCTGATGACCATCGTCGCCTTTGAATTCCACAACAGCAAGAATAAAATCATCCGGTTTATTGAGGGAATAGAGGATTTCATTACGGGTTACGGTAATGGTTGGTGCCCCTGAAATTCGTCCTTTGACTTCGATAAATCGTAACCTCAGATTTCCTGATCCCT
>DNYQ01000036.1:3601-3730 GCA_003506745.1 Syntrophaceae bacterium | reverse complement strand
CGTTGGGGAAATTCCGGGCAAAGGCGCCATTGCCTGCCGGTTTGCCACGCATTTTTTTAAGCTGCTCAAAGCCAAAGGCGTCCCGACGCATTACATTGATACGATCAGCGATAACGAAATGATCGTGGA
>DNYQ01000036.1:0-3505 GCA_003506745.1 Syntrophaceae bacterium | reverse complement strand
TCAAACCCGAGCATTTTCCCGATTTTCATCATCATTTTCTTTTCTTCATCATGGATATGGTGATCCATGCGGATGAGGATCATCAGGCTTTTATAATAAAGACTCCGGTCCAGCAAAGATATTTTTATGGTTTTGTCTTGTGTCATTCCGGCACCCCAACAGGTCAAATCGTCACTGCCAGCCGATGATATCATAACCTTTTTCATTCAGGCAGCGATTGACGAAATTGATGTAGAGCGGGTCGGGCTGAGAGGCTTTGATGATTCCGGAAAACAGCCCTGCTGCGGCGCCGCCGGCCGCTCCCACCCCCACGCCTCTGCCGAAACTTCCATTCACCGCGCCGATCGCCCCGCCGACCACGGCGCCGCCGATGCCCCCGATGGCTGTGTCTTTTGCAGCTTCTTTTGCGGCATCGGATTTGACGTACAGGTCGGCCTGCTGCCGGCATTCGGCAATGTCTCTTTCGGCCTGATCATTGCCGACATTGGCCAAATGGGTGTTGGGGTAGAGCACCGGGTTCCACGCGCAGCCCGCGAATAAAATCATGATGAACATCCCAAGATACTTTTTCATCTTAAACCATACCCCCGCTTTCGTAATTGGTGCATGATGCCGCAGGCGGTGCTGCCGGACAACATGGACATGCATATCCTTTTTTTTCAGGACAAGATATTCATACACCGATTTAAAAAAAATGACAAACACCAGGGGGAATCTTTATAAAAAATGATTTCATATTGTAAAAATAACGCCAAAAGTTTATAAATCCTAAGCAATTCGTCTCATGAGGTGCAGTTTGGCGACGCCACAAATTCCTGAAATTAATTCCTTTAAGCAAAACCTCCGCCCCCGCGGCATTTACCGATGGATTCCCCTGCTTGAGACACTGCGCCGTTATCGAAGCGACTGGCTGTGGCATGATATTGCCGCCGGACTGGTCCTGACAGCCATTCTGGTGCCGGTCGGCATGGGCTATGCCGCGGCATCAGGCCTGCCCGCGATTTACGGCCTGTATGCCACCATCGTTCCGCTGATTGCTTATGCCGTCTTCGGTCCAAGCCGTATTCTGGTTTTGGGTCCGGACTCCGCGCTGGCCGGATTGATTGCCGCGACGATTCTGCCGCTGGCCGCCGGCAACGCGGATAAGGCGGTGGCGCTGGCCTCCATGCTGGCCGTGTTATCGGGGGTGTTATGCGTTGTGGCGAGCGCGGCCCGGTTCGGTTTCATTACCGATCTTCTTTCAAAGCCGATTCGCGACGGCTACATCAACGGCATTGCGCTTACGGTGCTGATCGGCCAGTTGCCGAAAGTGCTAGGTTTTTCCGTAAGCGGCAGCAACGTTTTAAAAGAGACCAACGGCCTGCTCCAGGGGATCTGGAACGGACAAATCAACCCGGCGGCATGCATCATCGGTTTATCCTGCCTGGCGGTGATTCTTGCCTTCAGGCGCTGGGCGCCCGGAATTCCGGGGATCTTGATTGCCGTGGCCGGAGCGACCGTTCTTGTTACCTGGCTTTCCGGGTCCGTCAGGGCGGAAATCGCCGTAATCGGCCCGTTGCCGCAGGGCCTGCCGCAATTCCGGATTCCGGCGGTTTCCCTGTCGGAAATCGGCAGCCTGTGCGCCGCCGCCTTTGCCATCACACTGGTGTCTTTTACCGATATGAGCGCGGTTTCACGCACCTTCGCCTATCGCACCGGCTCGGCCGTGGACAGCAATCAGGAAATGCTGGCGCTGGGCGCGGCAAATCTTGCGGCCGGTGTTTTTCAGGGATTTCCCGTGAGCAGCAGCGCCTCGCGCACGCCGGTGGCTGAATCCGCCGGCGCCAGGACGCAAATTACCGGCGTGGTCGGCGCGGTCTGTGTGGCGTTCCTGTTGATCTTTGCGCCCGGACTGCTCACGAATCTGCCCCATGCGGCGCTGGGCGCCGTCGTGATTGCCGCCTGCATCGGTTTATTTGAAGTGCGCGGCGTCCTGCGGCTTTATCGACTGCGGCGCGACGAGTTTCATTTATCGCTGGTGTGTTTTCTCGGTGTGGTGGCGCTGGGTGTTGTTCCGGGCATCTTCATCGCGGTCAGCCTGGCCCTGCTGGCGTTCATCTGGCGTGCGTGGCAGCCTTATGACACCGTGCTCGGCCATGTGAGGCATCTGAACAGTTATCACGATATTTCCCGCCACCCCGAGGCAAAATGCATTGACGGCCTGGTGATTTTCCGCTGGGATGCGCCGTTGTTTTTTGCCAATGCGGAAATATTCCGCAGGCATGTTTTGCGGGCCGTCGCCAAAGCCGCGACGCCGACCCAATGGGTGGTTGTTGCGGCCGAACCGATCACCGATGTGGACATCACGGCCGCCGACGTCCTTCTCGAGCTCGATTCCGCCCTGCATCAGGCCGGCATGGATTTGTATTTCGCGGAGATGAAAGGACCGGTCAAGGACAAATTAAAGCGCTACGGTCTGTTCAGCAGGCTGGGCGTCGAGCATTTTTACCCGACCATCGAGCAGGCGGTTGACGGCTATCTGGCCGCGCACAACAGGCAGCGGCCGGATTAGTCTTTAATATCAATGGGCTACATGGCTTGCGGCAGGAACTTTCCCGTATAGCCTGGATCGAAATTTGCGGTGATCGTCTGACGCGTTTGGTCAATCAGCCGATCAACCATTTCGTTTGTATATCCGCCGGTGTCGATGGGGTCGCCGATGACGACCTGGATTTTTCCCGGCTTAAAGGCAAGGCTTCCCTTGGGCAGGACGCGCCGGCCGCCGTTGATCGTCACGGGAAGGATGGGAATCTTCCGCCGGACGGCCGTGACAAATCCCCCCTTTTTAAATTCGCGAATCCGCCCGTCGGGTGATCGCGTCCCTTCGGCAAACACCATGATGCTGACATTCCTGGGCAGGCGGTCGATGCCCCTGTTGATACTTTCGATTGCGCTGGCGGTATTGGAGCGGTCAATGAAAATGTTGCGCGAGGCGTAAAGCCCGTATCCGAACAGGGGGACTTTGAGAACTTCCTTTTTGATGAACCATCGGTATTGAATGCCCAGTGTGGTGACCAGGGCCAGGATGTCGAAAAGCGATTGGTGGTTGGAGATGATGATACAGGATGTTTTGGGTTGAATCCGATCCTTGTTTTTTATTTCCGTGCGGACGAAGGACACGGCCAGCATCGTGTAGGCCCACAGCTTCGACAGAGAGAACGCAAGGTTGCCGGTGCGGCTCAGAAGTCCCGCGGTGATAATGGGGACCGCCAGGAGAATCGTCGCGATGCCCGCCCACAGGGCAAGCCACAAAACGCGGATCATGTCGAAAAGGGAACGCATGGAACAGATTCCTTGAATAAATTTATCCTGTCAGAAATATGCAGCTGCCGGTTTTCCCACTTATGCTTTGCTTGTTGTGCGCGAAAGTATAGGAAACGCAGTCTTGTAAGTCAAGCAAATCTTGAAAACCATAATCCACCACCAACTTTCAGACGGACGGGTCATCAGCGGCGGAAAATAAGGC
>DNYQ01000034.1:4819-5482 GCA_003506745.1 Syntrophaceae bacterium | reverse complement strand
CATTTCACAATGCGATATTTGAGTTGAACAGAGTCAGCATTCCAACGCGCTATCCCGATGACTTAACCAGAATGAACAAAATCTATAAGAAAAAGAATACAACAGAAATGATCGATAGCAGCAGAGAGGTTTTAAAATGGTTAAAAAGTCAACTTTAAAAGCAGTAATATTCATGAAAGACCGCCTTTTGCAAGCAGGGATAAAAGTTCAGAAGATCATTGTATTCGGTTCACAGGCAAATGGCAGCGGCAAAGTGGAAAGCGATATAGATATCATGGTTATTTCCGATGATTTTAAAAACAAGGATATTTTTAAACGGGCAAAATTAACCAAAGACGCAGAAATTATGACTATTAAAAAGTTCTTAATACCGTTGGATATCGTTACGCTGACCGAGGAGGAGTTGACAGACGGCACATCTTTGCTGTCTGATTATGCAAGAACCGGTGAAATTGTTTATGAGACCAGATAAATAAATTTTGCCGCTGGTTCAATCCCTATGTGGCGATACGAGCTTTAATTCTCCGCAGCTTCCTGCGATATAATCTAATAGTTCATCTTGCAGTGAAAGGCGGCAAGTGATAAAAGCCGCTTGTCATTTTTCTATTGGAAAGGTTTTACGCTTTACATGAAGACCAAACTTGCTGATCTTATCGCCGATTC
>DNYQ01000034.1:0-4793 GCA_003506745.1 Syntrophaceae bacterium | reverse complement strand
CCCGGCTTTTTGAACTTTATGATCAAAGACGATTTGTGGCAAAAAACGCTGCACGTTATTCTGGATCAGCAGGAACAGTACGGCCGCCTCAATATCGGACAGGGAAAAAAGGTTCAGGTGGAATTTGTCAGCGCCAATCCCACGGGGCCTTTGCACATCGGCCATGCGCGAGGGGCGGTGGTGGGCGATGTCTTGTCTTCTCTGCTTTCGGCAACCGGCTATTGCGTTTCCAAAGAATATTACATCAATGACGCCGGAAACCAGATGAACAATC
This sequence comes from Syntrophaceae bacterium, assembly GCA_003506745.1. Lineage (GTDB taxonomy): Bacteria > Desulfobacterota > Syntrophia > Syntrophales > Smithellaceae > UBA8904. Next base: position 4,519 of record DNYQ01000034.1, on the reverse strand, counting down.
TGGGAAGATCCGTGCTTTACCGATACCGGGAGTTGCTGGGGGAAAAAATCGAGTTTCCAGAAAACTGCTATCATGGCGATTACATTAAGGAAATAACATACGATCTTATTCAAAAGGAAGGCGATCGTTATTTGACCGAGAACGAAGAAGAAACGGTTTCGTATTTCAACGGCATTGCCGGCGCTGTTATCCTGGAGGGCATCAAGCAGGATTTGAAGGATTTCGGTGTCACGTTTGACTGTTATTTCAGCGAGAAGGAGTTATACAAGGAAAACGGCGTGGGCGATCTTTTAAATGCTCTGCAAAAACAAGGATTTATCTATTCGGACGGCGAAACGCTATGGTTTAAGACAACGGCCTACGGTGATGAAAAAGACCGCGTCGTGATCCGTAAAAACGGCGATCCGACATACTTTGCCGCCGATATCGCCTATCATAAAAATAAATTTGCCCGCGGTTTTGATATATTGATCGATATCTGGGGCGCGGATCACCACGGATACATGCCCCGGATGTGGGCGGCGATTCAGGCTTTGGGACACGATAAAAACGACCTGAAAATCATCCTGGTGCAGCTGGTGAATCTGCTGCGCGCGGGCGAGCCGGTGGCAATGTCCACGCGCTCCGGCGAGTTTGTCACGCTGCGCGAAGTGCTCGATGAGGTGGGCAAGGACGCGGCCCGCTATAATTTTCTGATGCGCCGGTCGGACAGCCATCTGGATTTCGATCTGGAAGTCGCCAAAAAGCAGTCTAATGAAAACCCGGTTTATTATGTCCAGTACGCGCACGCCCGGATCTGCAGTATTCTCCGCATGGCCCGGGAAAGGGGCATGCCGCCGCCGGTTTATGAAAAAGTGAATGCTTCGCTTCTGGTTGAACCGGAAGAAAGAACGTTGATTAAAATGATGGCACGCTACCCTGAAATGCTGGAAGGCGCCGTAAAATCTCTGGAGGTTCATCGCTTGACCTTCTATTTGAATGAACTGGCGGGGGTGTTTCACAGTTACTACAATAAGAATAAAGTCATCACGGAAGACGCGGCGCTTTCGGCCGCGCGTCTGGTTCTGGTTGATGCGGTGCGCATCGTGCTTAGCAGCGCGCTTACCATTCTGGGCGTAGGCGCGCCTAAGAAAATGTGAGAGGCGAAAATGGGATCGGGAAATATCAAGAAGTTTGAAATAAGGCTGGGGCGGACCGGGTTGATCATCGTGATCGGCGGGATGACCGTTCTGTTGTGCCTTTCATTTCTTCTGGGCGTCGGGATCGGCAAAAATATCGATGCGTATCCCGAAAAGATTTCTTCCATCCCTCAGCAGTTTTTAGCATTGTTCTGGCGGCCGGCTAAGATGGCGGGCGGGCAAAGAGTCGCCGGGAAGACGGAAGCCAAGCCGGATTCGGGGAATATGGATTTGACGTTTCACAAGGCCCTGACCAGTCAGCAAACGGTGCCGATTCAACCCCTGCCGGATGCGGAAAAAACGCCGGATGACGCCGCCGTTATGGGGCAACAAAGCCTTGCGCCGGCGCCGCTGCCACCTTTGCCCCGGAAGGAAGAAGCCGTTTCCGCCAAAAAAGAGGCAGATGGGCAGAAAGTATTGGCCGGTGAAAAATTGTCGGCGGAAAACAAATCGAAAACAAAAGAAGATCCATCTCCCGCGCATCCTGCCGGATCTTTTCATGTTTATGTGGCGTCACTGAAAGACAAGGTTAAAGCCGGTCAAATTCATAAAATTGTTGCCGGATTGGGCTATGCCTCGAAAATCGTGAAAGTGGACATCAAAGGGAAGGGGACATGGTATCGCGTCATCGCCACGGGATTTGAAACAAAGGCCAGGGCGCAGGCGGCGGCCGACAGGATTTCCAAAAAGGTTAAGACGAATTGCATCATCCGGCAGGCCGCTTTGGAAGAAAACAGGAAGCCATCAGTAAGGGTTTAAATCATGTTTGAAAGTTTGGCGGAAAAACTCGAGGGTATTTTTAAAAAACTCAAAGGCCGCGGCGTTCTCAATGAGGAAAGCGTGAATGCCGCGCTCAAGGAAATCCGTATGGCGCTCCTCGAGGCGGATGTGAACTTCAAGGTCGTCAAGGATTTTATTGAAGATGTGCGGCTGCGCGCGATCGGCAAGGAAGTGCTTGAGAGCATCACGCCCGGACAACAGGTGGTCAAAATCGTTCATGACCGTCTGGTGGAACTGATGGGCAGCACCAGCGCCAACATCAAATTCGGCTCGCGGATTCCCGCACCGATTATGCTCGTCGGCCTGCAGGGCTGCGGAAAAACGACGACCGCGGCCAAACTGGCGCGCATATTATCCAGAGAAAAAAGGGTCTATCTGGTTTCCGCCGACGTTTACCGGCCTGCGGCGATGGAGCAGCTGGCCGTTTTGGGCCGGCAGATCAAAGCGGGTGTTTTTGACGCCGGTGCTCTTCGTGATCCGGTCAAAATTTGCGTTGATGCGGTGGAACAGGCCAGAAAAGAAGGCTTCGAGGTTGTCATTATTGACACCGCCGGACGTCTGCATATCGACGATCTGCTGATGGAAGAACTCCGCAAAATCAAGGAAAAAGTCAATCCGGCGGAAATTCTTTATGTGGCGGACGCCATGACCGGTCAGGACGCCGTCAATGTCGGCTCCAAATTCAACGAGCTGATCGGCATCGACGGCGTCATTATGACGAAAATGGATGGTGACGCTCGCGGCGGGGCGGCCCTTTCACTCAAAGCCGTTGTGGGCAAGCCGCTGAAATTTGTCGGTGTCGGCGAGAAAATTGACGCTTTGGAGGTTTTTCATCCGGAAAGAATGGCTTCGCGTATTCTGGGCATGGGGGATATTTTATCTCTGGTGGAAAAAGCGCAGGCGACCATTGACGAAAAAACCGCCCGGGAAATGCAGCAGAGCCTCCGCAAAAGCGATTTTACCCTGGACGATTTCCGCAATCAGCTGCGGCAAATCAAAAAAATGGGATCGCTCAAGGATATGATCGGAATGATTCCGGGAATGGGCAAAATCAAGGCGCTCAAGGATATGGAACCGGACGACGGCGAACTGGTCAAAATTGCGGCGATGATCGATTCCATGACCCAAAAGGAGCGCAGCAACTATCTGATCATCGACGGCCGCAGGCGCAAAAGAATCGCTTTGGGCAGCGGCACAACGGTTCAGGACGTCAACCGGCTTCTGAAGAATTATATCGAGATCCGGAAGATGATGAAAAAAATGAACGCCAAAGGCGGCGTGAAAGCGTTGATGAGGAATTTCCCCTTTTAAAATCAAATAAATTATGATAGAAAACTTAACAATTTTTTTTGAAGGAGGTTTGAACAAAAACTAAATGGCAGTTAAAATTCGATTGACGCGTATGGGTGCTAAAGGCAAACCCTTTTACCGCATTGTCGCCGCGGACAAGGCCTATCCCCGCGACGGAAAATTCATTGAGATATTAGGGAATTACGATCCAAAGAAAAATCCCGCAGAAATATCTTTAAAAGAAGATCGTGTTCGTGATTGGTTGTCCAAGGGGGCAAAACCGACGCTGACGGTTTCTCATTTATTAAAAACAAAAGGCATTGTCGCCGCCGTGAAATAACAAANNGCAAACGGTTTGAATATGGAGACGAATTTTCCAGATGCGTTAACCAAAACAAGTGGAGGTGCTAAGGATGAAGGATCTGATTAAGTATATATCTCAAGCTTTGGTTGATAATCCTGACAAAGTGGAAGTTACTGAAGTCATCGGCGAGCAGACGTCCGTTATTGAGTTGCGTGTGGCCAAGGAAGATTTGGGAAAAGTTATCGGGAAGCAGGGAAGGACGGCCAAAGCCATCCGCACCATTTTGAGCGCCACATCCGCCAAGGTTCATAAGCGGGCGGTTCTGGAAATCATAGAATAAATGGATTTTTTTGTTTTTGGGGAGATCGTCAAAACGCGCGGTCTTCAAGGCTGCGTTAAAGCGGTCTCTTTTTTGGAATCATCGGCTGTCCTAACCGGGCTTGACGGCATCACGCTGGAATCAAAGTCGGGCGAAAAAAGCCGTTATGAAATTGAAAAAATAAATCCCTCCGGTAAGTTCTTGTTTCTTGAACTAAAAGGTATTGCCGATGTGGAAGCGGCCCGGGCGCTTGTCGGAGCCAAATTGCTGCTGCCGCGGGATTTGCTTGAAGCGCTGCCCGAGAACGAATATTACTGGCAGGATATTATCGGACTGGACGCCTATACCCGGGAAGGCCGTCATCTCGGCCGGATAGAATCCATCTTTCCTACGGGCAGCAACGATGTCTATGTTTGCCGGAGTGAAAACGGAACGGAACTTCTTATTCCGGCCATCGCCGACGCCGTTGTGCAAGTTGACCTTGCCGGGCGCAGAATCATCGTGAACCTGCTGGAAGGTCTTTAAGCCGTGATCCGATTTGATGTTTTGTCTATTTTCCCCGAAATGCTCCGTTCCCCTCTTGATTTCAGCCTTTTGAAAAAAGCCCGGGAAAAAGGTCTGATTGAAATCGGCCTGCATGATATTCGC
>DNYQ01000087.1:3643-8548 GCA_003506745.1 Syntrophaceae bacterium | reverse complement strand
GAAATCCGCGAACTCACCTCTACGTTCAATGAGATGTTGGTGAAACTTCGTCATGACCGAGACCATCTGGAAGAACTTGTCCAGAAACGAACCGAAGCCCTGCAGGAAAGCGAGAAGCGCTATCATTCCCTTTTTGAAAACATGCTCGAAGGTTTTGCCTACTGCAAAATGATCTATGACGGCGAGGGACATCCGNNGGGCTGTGACGGGGAAGAAAGTCACTGAGGCGAACCCGGGTGTTAAAGAGTCGAACCCGGAGTTGCTTGAGATTTACGGCCGGGTTGCGTTGACCGGCAATCCTGAAAGATTTGAAATCGATTTCAAACCTCTGGCACGACTGTTGTCCATCTCGGTTTACAGCCCGGAAAAGGGTTACTTTGTCGCGGTTTTTGATGATGTCACCGAACGTAAGAGCTACGAGGATAAACTGAAACAATTCGCCGTGCATGATCAGCTTACCGGGCTTTTAAACAGACGCGGTCTGGAAGACATTCTCAGCCGGAGCATTGCGAAGGCGAAACGCGGGGCGGTCAGCTCTCTCCTTTACACGGACCTTGACAACTTTAAGGATGTGAACGACACCATCGGTCACAGCGCCGGCGATGACGTTCTGGTGATTCTGGTTGATCTCCTGAAGGCGGCGCTGCGGACGGAGGACGTCGTTTTTCGGCTGGGGGGGGAGACGAGTTTGCCGTTCTGCTCGACGGGATCGACGGACGGGAAGCCCTGTTTGCGGCGGAGCGTCTGCGCGCAGCCGTGGAGGCGCATCGCTTTGAGTTGCAGGGCCGGGTATTCCCTTTGAGTCTGAGCATCGGCGTCGTCAGGATTGATGGAACCCTGGCGCTGGGAGAGCTGTTGTCTGAAGCCGACACAGCCATGTACAGGGCCAAGTCGCAGGGTAAAAACCGGGTGGTTGCGNNGTCCGGGTGCGAATTCGGGGAAGGTGCGGGATTAGATTTTTCTGGAAAGAATAAACCCGGCGACCGCATGCAGGTGCTCTTTTTCAGTGCCGTCCGCAAAGCTCTTCAGTTCGTCCTTTGCCTCCCGGATGAATTGCTCCGCGCGCTGAAGCGAATAATCAATACCGCCGGATTGCTGAATCAGGGCAAAAATATCCCGGACGGCAGCAGGCGTTAAAGTTTTTTTCTCAATCGCCGCCTTGATTCTGACGCGATCGGCCTCGTCGCATCGGGCCAGGGTGTGGATGAGCGGCAGCGTCATTTTGCCTTCTTCCAGATCCTTGCCGACGGTTTTGCCGAAATCCTCTTCCTTAGCCATGTAATCGAGGGTGTCATCCGTAATCTGAAACGCCATGCCGATCTTGTAGCCGTATTGTTCGAGCGCTTCCACCTGTTTTGGCGATGCGCCGCCCAGGACGGCGCCGCTTCCGCAGGCGGCGGAAATGAGCACGGCGGTTTTCTTTTCGACAATGCTCAAATACTCCGCTTCTGTGAGGCTGGTGTCGCCGCATTTCATCAATTGAAAGACTTCGCCTTCCGACATGATGTTGGTCATCTTCGACATGAGTTGAACGATCCGGATGTCGCTGATCTCGGCCAAAAGATTGAACGCTTTGGAATAAAGAAAATCGCCGACCAGAACGCTGGCGGCATTGCCCCAGACATTGTTGGCCGAGGTTCTGCCGCGTCGAAGGACGGCTTCGTCGATGACGTCGTCATGGAGGAGGCTGGCCGTATGGATGAATTCAATGGCGGCGGCCAGCGGAAAACGGTGTTCGCCCGCGTAGCCGCAAAGACGCGCCGAGATCAGCAGCAGCAGAGGCCGGAAGCGCTTGCCCCCGCTGTCAATGAGATGATGCGCAACGTCGGGAATCAGTTTGACGTCGGATGTGATGTACCGGTCGAGATGCGACTCGACCTGCCGCATTTCATTTTGATAGGCAGCAAAGACTTCTGCGATATCCATGTTGACATTTAACCTTGTCTCAATTAGTGACTGAACTATAGTTTAGTTCTTCCGTGCTTGTCAAATAAGATTTATGAGATCATTTTTCCGTAAAGATCATAATGATCGGCGCCGGTGATGGTGCAAGAGACGAAATCGCCGATGGCAGCGTTGCCGTCCTTGACATAAGTGACGCCGTCAACTTCCGGCGCCTGCCTGGGGCATCGTCCGATAAAGGCGTAACCCCTGCGGTCGCTTTTCTCCTCGATCAGCACTTCCTGAGTTTTGCCGATCAATGACCGGTTGACGGCAAGGGAAATGTCCGCCTGCTCGCTCATGATGGCGTCGCGCCGCCGCTCTTTTTCCCTTTCGGAAATTCGCGAAGGCCATTTTGCCGCGGCCGTGCCTTCTTCGCGTGAATAGATGAAAACACCGAGATGATCGAACCGCGCTTCCCGCACAAAATCAAGCAGGCGCTCAAATCGTTTTGGCGTTTCTCCCGGAAAACCCACGATGATCGACGTTCGGAGAGCGACATCGGGCAGAATGCTTCGTGCATGACGGATGATTTCCCGTATTCTCGTCGAGGAAACCTTGCGGTTCATGGCGATCAGGATCGCATCATCAATATGCTGAACCGGCAGATCAATATACCGGCAGATTTTGTCGTGGCCCGCCATGGTCTCCAGGACATCGGTTGTGATATGCGCCGGGTGTGTATAAAGCAGACGAAGCCGGCGCAGACTGGAAATAGACGACAGGTCGGACAAAAGTCCGGAAAGTTTGGGGCGGTTTTTCAAATCCCGGCCATAAGCGGTGATGTCCTGCCCGATGAGGATGATTTCCCGGACGCCTCGGGCGGCAAGGCTTTCCGCTTCCAGCAGAATGTCTTCCGGCCTGCGGCTGCGCGCTTTGCCGCGAATGGACGGGATGGCGCAGTAGGTGCAGCAGTTGGAACAGCCGTCGGAAATTTTTAAACAGGCCGTGACCGAGCCGGCGGGTAAAATCCGATCATGCCGCGCCGTCATCAGAAAATCCGGTTTCGACACAATGGCGGTTCGCCGGGGTGTCGGCGCCTTCAGGCTCTGAAGATGTTTGGCAATGCGTCCGACTTCTCCCGTGCCGATCCACAAATCCACTTCCGGAATTTCGCCAAGCAGCTCTTTTCCGTATCGCTGGGCCAGGCAGCCGGCCACCACCAGCTTCAGGTTGCCGCCGCGTTTGTTTTTTTCCTGAGCGCAGGTCAGGATGATTTCCAGCGCCTCTTCCTTGGCCGGTTGAATGAAACCGCAGGTATTGACGATGACAACATCCGCGTTTTGAGGATTTTCCACAAGCGTCATGCCGGAGTCATGGGCCAGGCCGCCCATGACTTCCGAATCGATCAGATTCTTAGCGCAGCCCAATGAGATGATGTGCAGTTTTCCGGCAAGATGGTTTTTCACTGCGGAAGCTTCCGAATCAGAACTTTGCGGGGTTTCGCGCCGTCGGAGGGGCCGACGATGCCTTCGCGCTCCATCTGCTCGATCATGCGCGCGGCGCGGTTGTAGCCGATTTTCATGTAGCGCTGCACCAGCGAAATCGAGGCCTGTCCCAGTTCACCCACCAGGGCGACGGCTTCATCGTATTTTTCATCATATCCGTCTTCGTCTTGCCGGGTCTGGGCGGACTCGAATTCAAATTTTTCAATCGAGGCGTCATAGATCGGCTGGGCCTGCATTTTGATGAAATCGACGATGCGCGATATTTCCGTATCCGACAGATACGCGCCGTGAATGCGCGTGAGCTTGGAGGTTCCGGGCGGGATGAAGAGCATATCGCCTGCGCCCAAAAGCCGTTCGGCGCCCGGCTGATCGATGATCGTGCGGGAGTCGATTTTGGAGGAGACTTTAAAGGAAATGCGCGTGGGAAAGTTGGCCTTGATCAGCCCGGTGATGACGTCCACGGACGGCCTCTGCGTGGCGAGGATCAGGTGAATGCCGGCGGCGCGCGCCATCTGGGCGAGCCTCGTCAGCGATTCTTCCACATCCCGCGATGCGACCATCATCAGATCGGCCAGTTCGTCGATGACGACTACAATATAAGGAAGCTTGACATGTTGAAACGGCGGTTCGTTTTTGGTGGAGACCGCCTCCCCGCCTTCCTCCGGCGAAGTTTCAGCTTTGAGGTCTTTGAACGCCAAAGCCGCCTTGCCTTTGGCGCCGGTGAACAGCATTTCGTTATAGGCGTCGATGCTTTTGACGCCCATCTGGCTGATGACTTTATAGCGGCGTTCCATCTCTTCCACCGTCCAGCGCAGGACCTGAGAGGCTTTTTTCGGGTCCACCACGACCGGGTGCATCAGATGAGGAATGCCTTCGTAGGAGGACAGCTCCAGCCTTTTGGGATCGACCATCAGAAATTTAATATCATCCGGCTGCGCTTTGAAAAGAATGCTGCAAATCATGGCATTGAGCGCGACGCTTTTGCCGGAGCCGGTGGTTCCGGCAATGAGCAGATGCGGCATTTTCGCCAGATCGGCAATGACCGGTGTGCCGACAAAATCCACGCCCAGCGCGATGGGCAGGCGCAGGGACGATTCGGTAAAGGCGTCGTTGTTCAGGACATCCTTGAGAAAAACCGGTTCTCTTTTGAGGTTGGGGATTTCAATGCCGATCACGGACTTGCCGGGAATCGGCGCCAGAATCCGGATGCTGGGCGCCATCAGGGCCAGCGCCAGATCGTCGGACAGACTGGTGATGCGGTTGATCTTGACCCCCGGGGCCGGTTCCAGCTCGTACATGGTAATCACCGGACCGGGCATCACTTCCACCACGCGCCCTTCGACGCCGAAATCCGCCAGTTTCTTTTCGAGAATCCGCGAGTTGGTGATCAAATGGTCGCGTTTAACGCGCGTGTCTTTTTGCGGCGGTTCGCTGAGCAGCGTAAAGGGCGGCAACTGAAATTTGCCGTCGGATTTCAGCTTGGAAAAATCGAAGTGCGTCTGTTCGACTTTTTTCG
>DNYQ01000087.1:0-3629 GCA_003506745.1 Syntrophaceae bacterium | reverse complement strand
AACAGCGCGACCATAAAAATGACGATGAGAATAATATAGGTGCCCGCCGGATTAAAGTAGCCCTGCAGGAAACGAACCAGGCCCGCGCCGAGGATGCCTCCCGCTTTGAACGTTTCTCCGTAAACCGTGACGCCGCCCCTGATCAACGCAGCGAAAAGGCCGGCGCATGACAGCGTAAAAAACAGGAAGCCGAAGACCCGCTTTGCGTCCACAACAAAATCCGGCAGCAGAAAGTATTGAAACGCCAGTGCCAACAGGGCGATGGGCAGGAGAAAAGAGGCAACCCCCAAAAGCAGGATCATCCAACCGGCGGTATGGGAGCCGACCATGCCGGTGAGGTTGTGCGTCGATTGGGCGTCCCCGATGAATTTCATGGGAGAGGGATCAGCGGGCGAAAAGGAGAAAAGGCACAAGAAGAGAAACAGCGACAGGGCCAGGCAGACGACACCCTTGATTTCTCTGACCCTTTTATTCTGATGCTCTTTGGAGGTTTCTTCCATTAGAAAGCCGTATGCATTTCCGACTGGACGTCTTTGATGCTTGCCGTGCCGGTTTCCCGGTAGGCGTTATAATTATGGATAATGACCTGCCGGACTTTGTTAATCAGTTCCTGCCGATTTTCCACAGCGTAACCTTCCACGGAAATCGGTTTATCAATGATCATTTTTATTTTCCCCGGCCTGATCTTCAGCGATCGCTTCGGCATGATCTCGCCGCTTCCGATGATGCTAATCGGAACAATCGGCACGCCGGACTGAATGGCCAGGTAAAACGTTCCGGGCTTGAAGGCTTTGATTTCACCGTTATGGCTTCTGGTGCCTTCGGGGAAGGTCATGACGGACTTGCCTTCCCTGATGCGCATTGCCGCCAGATCCAGGCTCCGCAGGGCCTTTTCGTGATTTTGCCGGTCGATTTCAATATAGCCCGCGCTTTTCATGGCCTGGCCGAACACGGGAATCGCAAATAATTCCTTTTTGGCGATCCATCGGAACTGTCCCGGAACGCAGGCCAGCGCAATGAAAATATCGAAATCGCTTTGGTGATTGCACATAAACACCTGCGGCTTGCCCCGCAGAATATTTTCCTTGCCGATCACCTGCACCTTGGTGCTGCAAATCATCAGCAGGATCTTGCCCCAGATGTTGGCTACTTTATGGACGTTATTTTCCGCATTGGCAAAAAAAGAAAAGATGATCGCCCAGAACGAGAAAAATGCCGTAACCGTTACGCCTAATGTGACTAAGAGTGCCGAACGAATCATCTGCGTTCTTTCCTTGATCAGATTACTTGGGACTTAAGACTGGCGCAATTTTTACTTGATAATGCCGTTTTAGTCAACAGCGAAATAGGTTCGTCTGACATTTATTTCAGAACATCAAAGAACGATCCGGAAGGCCGGTCTATGAAGACCGTTAGTCATGTGTGTTGCAGGCAGGCCCTGGGATTGAGGCGTGCGGCGAATTTGAGAGAAATGTCAAAAAAAGGCATTTTCTCCTTGACAAAAGGTTATCGCTCATTTATGAAGCCGCCTAAGCTGATTAAATATAAGTATGACCGAAGATTCAACGCCGCCTAACCCTCTAAGGATTAAACAGGCAAAGTGCGAGACTGCGTCCATCTGGCGATGGAGTCTAAATGGAACTATTTTTACAGCAAGTATTTAATGGGGTCATGTTGGGCAGTACGTACGCCATTGTCGCTTTGGGCTTGACGATGGTTTTCGGTATTCTGCACGTTCCGAATTTTGCTCATGGGCAGATGTACATGCTCGGTGCCTATGTCTGTTTCTTTTTGGTCACGATATTCGGATTCGCCTATTGGCCGGCGCTGGCCGTGTCGGCGATTGTCCTGGCGCTGGCCGGCGTCGTTTTGGAATTTCTTGTTTTTAAGCCGGTGCGCAATGCAGGAGGCATTACCCCCTTCATCTCTGCCTTGGGTGCGCTGATCATATTGGAAAATGCGGTCGTCGTTTTGTGGGGGCCGGAAGATCACCGCATTCCGAATCCGTATCCCGGGATTATCGACGCGCTGGGAATCACAATGTCCACGCAGCGTCTGCTGGTGATTGGAGTTGCGATGGGTCTGATTGTCCTGTTGCAGATTTTCATAAAAAGGACGACATTGGGCAGCACCATCGAAGCGGTGGCCCAGAATAAAGAAGGCGCCACGCTTGTCGGTATTAACGTCAACAAGGTCTCCTCTCTGACCTTTGCCATTTCCACGGGGCTGGCCGCCGTGGCTGCCTGTCTGGTCGCGCCAATTTTCATGATATCACCCAGCATGGGGTCTCTGGTCGGCATGAAGGCATTCGTTATCGTGATCCTCGGTGGATTGGGCAGTATTCCGGGAGCGATTGTCGGTGGTTTGATCTTGGGTTTGATTGAAGCCATCGGCGGCGGATATTTTTCGGCTGCCTACAAAGACGTGTTTGGTTTCGGCGCGCTGGTGCTGATCCTCGCCATAAGGCCGACGGGCTTGTTCGGGAAGGAGATTAAGGGCAGATGATGAAGTGGTTGAAGACGAATTGGTTTTATCTGGTTGTTCTGATCATAGCCCTGGTTGTGCCCCTCTTGATCACGAACCGGTATTATGCTCAGGTGATCACCATGAGTTGCCTGTTTGCGATTGGCGCTCTGAGTCTGAATCTTATTCTGGGTTATACCGGCCAGATGTCGCTCGCGCACGGTGCCTTTTTTGCCATCGGCGCATACGGAGTCGCGATTCTGACGTATACGATGGGGTGGAACTTCTGGCTGGCTTTGCCGGTGTCGGCGTTGCTGTCGGCTTTCATAGGATTCTTGGTCGGCATGCCGGCCCTGCGTACCCGGGGATCATACTTTGCCATTACGACGATGTGTCTGGGAGAAATTATTTATCTGATCGCGGGTAACTGGATGGAGCTAACGGGAGGACACAACGGTATTGTGGGTATTCCGGTGCCCAGTCCGATTTCCATTCCCGGTTTGGGTAAGCTTGCTTTTGATTCTCAGATTCCTCAGTACTATCTGGTGTTATTCTTCCTGCTTTTGACCTTGTTTGTCATGCATCGTCTGGTCAAATCATTACGGGGCATGACTTTCCTGGCAACAGCCATCAATGAAGATCTGGCGGAAGCAGTGGGAATCAATACTTTCCGCACCAAACTGCTTTCATTTGTTGTTGCCAATTTTTTTGCCGGTCTGGCGGGAGGTATCTATGCCAGTCTGATCGGCAGCATCTCTCCGTCGGTTGCCTCAATTGCCATGACATTCAACTTCCTGATGTATGTGCTTCTTGGAGGCATTACAACACTGGCCGGGCCGATTGTCGGGGCCTTTATCATTCCAATTCTCCTGGAATACCTGCAGTTCCTGCAGGATTATCAGATGATTTTATTCGGATTCCTGCTGATTGTCGTGATTATCTACTTCCCGACAGGTTTTATGGGATTGTATACGAAAGTGCGTGACATGATGAAGAAATTAAAGGTGGTGGCGCAACGTGCTGCTTAAAGGTGAAAATCTGGTAAAAAGTTTTGGCGGCACAATTGCTGTCAATGACGTGAGCATTGAAGTCAATGAAGGAGAAATTCTATCCATAATTGGTCCCAACGGCGCCGGTAAATCCGTTCTTTTCAGTTTGATCAGCGG
>DNYQ01000041.1 GCA_003506745.1 Syntrophaceae bacterium | reverse complement strand
GGATTTATACATGGCCGAGCAGACGGTGGCGCGGCAGCGGTGCTCAAAAATATGTTCTTCATATTCCTTGCGGAAATACCGGATGGTGCTCAACACCGGATTGGGAGCGGTCTGTCCCAACCCGCAAAGCGCCGCGTTTTTAATGACCACGGCCATGTCTTCGAGCAGTTCGATATCGCCGGCTTTGCCTTTGCCTTTGGTAATGTCCGTCAGAAGATCCAGCATGCGTTTCGTGCCTTCGCGGCAGGGGGTGCACTTGCCGCAGGATTCATCCTGGCAGAAATCCATGAAGAAGCGGGCCATATCCACGGCGCACTTGTCTTCGTTCATGACGATCAATCCACCGGAACCCATGATGGCCCCCAGCTCCGCGACTTTTTCATAGTCAACGGAAGCGTTTAAGTGTTGAATCGGAATGCAGCCGCCGGACGGACCGCCCAGTTGCGCTGCTTTAAACTTTTTGCCTTTGGGAATACCGCCGCCGATGTCAAAAACAATCGTACCCAGTTTGGTGCCCATAGGAACTTCCACCAGACCCACGTTGTTCACATCACCAGTCAGAGCAAAGACTTTGGTCCCCTTGCTCTTTTCCGTACCGATGGAGGCGTACCATTTGGCGCCGCGCAGAATGATCTGGCCGACATTCGCCAGCGTTTCGACGTTATTGAGGATACTGGGCTTTTGCCACAGACCCGCCACGGCGGGGAAGGGCGGTCTCGGACGGGGCATGCCGCGCTTGCCTTCAATCGAGGTCATCAGAGCGGTTTCCTCGCCGCAGACGAACGCGCCCGCGCCCTGGTAAATTTCCAGGTCGAAATCAAAGCCCGTGCCGAGGATGTCTTTGCCCAGCAGACCGGCTTCCTTGGCCTGGCCGATGGCGACGTTCAGACGATGAATGGCCAGGGGATACTCCGCCCGGCAGTAAATGTAGCCGTGCTGAGATCCGATGGCTTTGGCGGCGATGACCATGCCTTCAAGCACGGCGTGGGGATCCGCTTCCAGAACCGAGCGGTCCATGAACGCGCCGGGATCGCCTTCATCGGCGTTGCATAAAACGTATTTGACGTCGCCTTTGGACCCGGCTGCAAATTTCCATTTCAGACCGGTGGGGAAACCCGCGCCGCCGCGGCCGCGCAGTCCGGAATCCAGCATTTCCTGAACAATTTGTTCCGGCGTCATTTCGGTAAGCGCCTTGGCCATGCCGGCATAGCCGTCGCGGGCGATGTATTCTTCTATTTTCTCGGGATCGATCAATCCGCGGTTCTTTAAAACTCTCAGCTCCTGATGGGCGAAGAAGGGAATATCCTGCATGGTCGGGATGGCTTTGTCCGTGCCGGGTTCGCGATAAAGCAGTCTTTCGACGACACGGCCTTTAATCAGATGCTCTTCGACCAGTTCCGGGATGTCTCCCGGTTTGAGACTGATATAAATGACCCCTTCCGGGTAAATGACCATAATGGGACCCAGGGCGCAAAAACCGTTGCAGCCGGTTTCGACCACTTTGATCTCATCCGCCAGCTTTCTTTTGACGATCTCTTCCAGAAGGGCATTTTTTACGCCCAGGCTGCCGGAAGCCTGACAACCCGTGCCTCCGCAAATGAGTATGTGTGAACGAAATACTTTCATTGATCCAATATCCTCCTTAAACAATCATCGCGGAAAGGCGATTTCCGCGAGATTGATCATTTTCTATTTGATGACTTCAGAACCCTTTGCCAGAACAAAAGGCGTTTGCACCTCGCCGGCGATAATATGTCTTTTAAAGATCTGCCGCATTTTGTTGGGATTGACATACTCGTANNCCCATGCATCCGGAGGTGGTGACGACCACGTCGTTCACTTTGGCGGCTTCGATTTCTTCCAGCAGGGTGTCCATCACTTCCTTTGCGCCGGACGCAATGCCGCAGGTTCCCATATGTACGGTGACTTTAACGCGGCGGTCTCCGTCGCGTAATGACATTTCCTTGTGAACTTTTTCTTTGATCTTTTTCAAATCGTCAATTGTTAATTTCGCCATGGGCGCGTCCTCCCTTATTTTTATTCTTCAATGATTAATTGTATTGACTCAAGACATCTTTCAATTTGCCGGGTTTGATGCGGCCATGCACATCTTCATCCACCACAACGACCGGTCCCAGGCCGCAGGCACCCAGGCAACGGACGGATTCCAGCGTGAACAGACGATCCGCCGTGGTTTCGCCTTCCTTGATGCCGAACTGTTTTTCCAGAGCTTCAGCAATGGCTTTGCTGCCGCGCACATAGCAGGCGGTGCCCAGACACACGCGGATGGTGTGCTTGCCGCGCGGCGTCATGGTGAAAAACGAATAAAAAGTGACGACGCCGTAAACGCGTCCCAAAGGAAGATTCAATCCGGAGGCGATTTTCTTCTGCACGGACAGAGGCAGATATTCAAGACAAACCTGCGCTTCTTCGAGCACGGGAATCAATCCACCCGCTTTTCCTTTGTGTTTTTCGATGATGGCGTTTAGTTTTGTTATTTGCTCTTGGGAAAATTCTTTTAATAACTCTGTGTCTTCGGCTTTCATTTGCTTCCTCCTCGGTCTTTGGGGGGCGCCTTATGCTTCGGAACCGATCTGGCTTAGTCCTTCATCGATTACGCCCCGAATATACTTTATGATCTCGGGATGATTAATGGGTACATCCTCGATTTCTTTGCGTATTTCACGTGTATCCACTTCAAACCGCCNNCTGTCCAAATGCCGCAAACCGAAGGTGGCTTTTACCGTAGTTCCCGAATTTTCTTGAGATTCCATCTGAAACGTTCCGCCGGACCGGTTGGCGGCATCCTTAAGCAGCGGCAGGCCCAGACCCACGCGGCGGACCGTTTTGGTTGTGTAAAAAGGGTCCAGGACTTTTTGAAGGACCTCCCCGTCCATGCCGTGGCCGTCGTCTTTTATTTCAATGGCAAGTGAATCGTTCAGAGAATCTTCATCAATGCTGATTTGAATCAGCTTTGCGCCGGCGCGAATGGAATTTTCAGTAATATCCAGAATATGATCGGCAAGCGTAAGCATTATTTACTCCAGAATCCGGCGGCCGTTTTGTTTCAAAAGGGCCATCTTCAGTTCGGCAAAGGTTGGTTCTTTCAGTAAAATATGCGTGGTTGATGTTCCAATGTCTTTTATAAAATGGGCGTCGGAGGACGTTAAAAACGGATACTGGCTCAAATCGCCATATTGGATGCGGCCCTGCCGAAGGCCTGTCAAGCTGGAAATTTCCAGTGCGTCAAAACGGGAATGGTCGTCGATAAAACCCAGCTGGCTCAAAATACTGAAGCTTTCCCGGTCGATGTGGGCGGGAATGGCGAGACCGCTCATTTGATGAATGGTATCGACGATCGAATCGATGGATAAATCCGTCGCGCCGATGAGCAGTTGATGATTTAATCCTTCCACTTCGCCCTGTTCGTTGACGATGGCCTGAACGCCGAATCGCGCTTCATCATTTTCTCCGAATAAATGCCGGTCGATGACGCTCTGAAGTTTTGTCAGGTCGGACGGGGACTCAAAGAGCGCCAGGAGGTGCACCTCTTCACGGGTGGTTATTTCCATGCCCGGAATGACGGAAATGTTTTTTCCGGCGGCGGCTGCCAGGACATACGGGACATTTGCGGAGGCGTTATGATCACTGACGGCAATGATATCCAGCTTTTGCTCCAGCGCTCTTTGCACCAGAGCCTTCGGGTGCATATCCAGTTCGGCGCAGGGAGACAGGCAGGTGTGAATATGAAGGTCGCAATTAAAAGCTTTCAACATCGGTCTTCACCGAGGAAAACGATCGGCATGAAGCGCCGTGCAGGGCCGGAAAGGGTGTTCGGAGCATCAGTTTTTTGCCGTCAGCAAATTATAGATTTTTCCCGTGATCTCAAAAGCAGACAAATCGGACACCAGGATGGGAATTTTTTCCGCTTCGGCTTTTTCCAGTGTTTCCCGGGTGGGTTCGCAGGAATTAATCAGGATGATTCCCGCATGTTCCTTCAGACTGGCGACGGCGACAATATTCTGGTGCACCTGACGGGTGATCCAGATGTATCCCTCCCTGGAATTGCCCATGACATCGCTCAGGAGGTCTCCCGTATAGCCGCCGGTAACTTCTTTGTGCAGAGCATCTTTGCCGCACCTGACCTCCAGCCCCAACG
>DNYQ01000213.1 GCA_003506745.1 Syntrophaceae bacterium | reverse complement strand
GGCCAAAACAAAGTATATTTTTCATCTTTGTCCGACAAAGTCGCGGATGATTTCGTTGATTTATTCAAAAAAACTTTTTCGCTGGGCCTCAAGCGCCTGCTCCCGCAGGAACATCCGCTGGCGCTGGCCAACAAAACCGACGTTAACGCCGCGTCGGACGACCTGGCATTCATCGGACGCGAATTTCTGACCTGGCTGTGGTTTAAATCAGAAGAAAGAAACGGCGCCATTGCCCTTTCCAAAACGGAAGAGGTGGAGTTGCATTTGCTGAAGCGGATCGCATTGGAGGCGGGCGAAGGAGAATATTCTCAGGGCGTTGTTTGTTCAGGCCTGCACGCCGAACTCAAAGAAGGCAAGGAAGCCATCCGTCAGGGCAAGAAAGTGAAAGAAGCGGTCATCAAGCTTCGCCGCGATCAAAACGAATGGGAGTTTAATTTTAAAGCCGACACTTTTTACTTTCAGTCGCTGAAAATGCCGGTGGTGGACTGGCAGGAAACGCCGGAAGACCCCTCCGCAAGCCTTCTGGAGCGCATTTACCTGATTGAAAACGCCGTCAGGACTATCGATCAGATCTATGAGTTTTTTTTGACAATCCGGTTCTCCCCGGAATGGGCGGGAAAAGAAAAACCGAGATTGTCGAAATGGTTGAAGAAAGAAGGGGAATAGCGCATAGCTCGTTGCTCGTCGCTGAATAAATAACTTTACAAATCCGATGAAATCATTATATTAGAATAGGGTGTAATTTTAACGGCAAACCAAAAACCACAGCATCGTCAAAAGGGAGGAGGTGAACTGCAATGGAACAAAAACAGATAGCCAAACAAATGATGGAGTTCAACAAGAAGGTTTTTGACAACAGTTTCAGCGCGATGTCGGCAATGCAGGATCAAACCGAAAAGCTGGTATTAAATTTTCTGGATAAAGCAGCCTGGGTCCCGGAAGAAGGAAAGAAAGCGATCAACGACTGGATGATGAGCTATAAGAAAGGCCGTGAAGATTTTAAAGCAGCCGCCGACGAAAGTTATAAGAAAGTGGCCGGCTTCTTTGCGGAGACCGAAAAACAGCAGGCAGAAAAACAGCAGGCAGAAAAAAAGAAAAAATAAAACCTTTTTTAAATAAGGAGGTGGCCATGGACCCGAAACAAATCGCCAAACAGATGCTTGTGTTCAACAAAACAGCCTTTGACAACAACTTCCGCGCCATGCAGGCACTGCAGGAACAAACGGAAAGACTGGTCGGCCGATTCTGGGAAAAATCTCCCATGTTCCCCGAAGAAGGAAAAAAAGCAGTCTCCGACTGGATGGCCGCCTACAAGAAAGGCTGTGAAGATTTTAAGAACGTTATGGATGACAACTTTAAAAAGGTAGAAGAATTCTTTAAAGAAACCAAATAGCCGGCGCCCGCGCTGCCGCGGCAGGCTGATTCCCTTTGTTAGCGACGCGCTGCGCGCGTCGCTAACGCCGAGTTGAGCGCAAAGGACCGCTCTCCCGTCGAGACACAGATGACCGATTCCAGCATCATTGAACAGATGACCTCCCCCGGTTTCTATCCGCACCGGCCTCGAAAGGTTGAACTGGTTCAAACACATATTTCTTACGTCTTCATCGCGGACGATTATGTCTATAAGGTAAAAAAGCCTGTTGATTTCGGTTTTCTGGACTTCACAACGCTCGAAAAAAGAAAATTCTACTGTGAAGAAGAACTGCGTTTGAACAAGCGCCTGGCGCCCAGCATTTATCTGGATGTGGTCCCGATCAGGCGGGAAGAATCGGGACGTCTGTCGCTTAGCGGTTCAGCGGCCATCGTTGACTATGCCGTCTTCATGAAAAAACTGCCCCTGGATAAAATGCTGAAAATTCTGCTTGCCCGGGGGCAGGCCGACGAAAAAATCATGGATGCCGTGGCCGAAAAAATCGCCCGGTTTCATCAGGAAGCCCAAACCGGCGGCTCCATTGACGAGATGGGTTCCCTCAAGACCATCCGCCACAATCATGAAGAAAACTTTGCGCAGACCGAAAAGTATGTCCATGTCACCCTCCCCGACTACCAGTATCGCTTCATCA
Organism: Syntrophaceae bacterium; assembly: GCA_003506745.1. GTDB lineage: Bacteria > Desulfobacterota > Syntrophia > Syntrophales > Smithellaceae > UBA8904. The sequence continues at coordinate 2,834 of DNYQ01000213.1, read as the reverse complement.
AAGACTATGTAGAAAAATTCCTTACCGCCAACAAAGACCTTCTGGAAAAAAGAGTGGCCGAACATAAAATCCGGGACTGCCACGGCGACCTGCATCTGGAACATATCTGCGTTGCCGACGAAATTATTGTTTTTGACTGCATTGAATTCAACGAACGCTTCCGGTGCGGCGACGTGGCGGCCGAGGCGGCTTTCCTGACCATGGACCTCGATTACAACGGTTACGCAAGCCAGTCCCGGGATTTTGCGCGCTCTTATCTGAAATACTCCGGCGACACGGATATGAACAGGCTTTTAAATTTTTACCGCTGCTACTATGCTTATGTTCGCGGAAAAGTCGTCAGCTTCCGTCTGGATCAAAAAGAAATACCCGAGGCCGAACGGGCCGAGATAAGCAAAACGGCGTCGAAATATTTTGACCTGGCCTATACGTATGCGGCGCGCCTGGAAAAACCGGCTTTGATTCTGACCGCGGGACTGATCGGATCCGGCAAGAGCTACCAGGCAAAAAATCTGGCGGCGCGATTCGGCGCGGAGGTGATCCGCACGGATGTCCTGCGCAAGGAGCTCTTAAGTATCGCGCCCGCCGAAAAACACCATGATGCATTCGGTCAGGGCATTTACGCCGGCGATATCACCCGAAAGACCTACGAAAAAGCCGTAGAACTGGCCGCTGAAACAATCAATCAGGGCCGTCCGGTCATTATCGACGCCTCTTTCAGAAGCCGTTCGGACCGGGCGCTGGCAGTTCGGCTGGCCGCGAAGCTTCGCGTGCCGCTTTATGTGGTCGAATGCACCTGCCCCGACGACACGGTTAAAATTCGCCTGGAAAAAAGAATGCTGGACCGGGACAATCCGTCCGACGGCCGCTGGGAAATTCTGCAGGAACAGAAAAAACAATACGAAGCCATCAACGAAATTTCCGCCAACCAATGCTTTCTTGTGGATACGTCGGCCGATCCGGAAATGCTCCGCCGGAAAATCATTCACACGATTAAAATGGCTGAATTATAGATCAGGAAGAAATTAAGGTTTGGGGGCTTCTTTCTTTTTGGCTTTTGCTTTCTCTTTTTCTTCTTTCAGCTTTTTTGCCTTCTCTTCTTCGGCCAGCCGCGCCTTCGTTTCCGCAATGTAGGATTCAACTTTCAGATCCATGCCCACCCCGGCATAATCTCTGGCAATGCCTTCAAAGCGCTTCAGAGCGGCGTCGTATTTTTTCTGTTTAAAATAAAAGTTCCCGATGTAAAATTCATGTTCGGCAAGCTTCGCTTTGCACTCCCGGATCATTTTCTCGGCCAGGATGGAAAATTTACTTTGGGGAAAACGGGCAACCAGTCTTTCAAACTCTCTTCTGGCTTTGATGGTCTCCGTCTGGTCGCGATCAACCGCCCCGATTTGCACGTAGTGACACATCCCGAGCTGATAAAACGCGTACGGAACATTCTCGTTGGTCGGATAAAGCGATGTAAAATCACGGTAGGCCAGTTCCGCCTCGGCATAGTCCTTGTCGCTGTAAAAAGAATCCGCAATGCCCAGTTCGGCCAAGATGGACAGCTCATGCAGAGGATACTCCTCCTTAAGACGGACGAAGACTTCCCGCGCTTTCTTATAACTGCCGTTCTGATACTCGGCCGATCCGCCCGAATACAGGCCTTCCGGCGTTGACCGGACCGGATCGCTTTTCACGAAAAATGACTTGATGGTCGCCAGATTAAATGAGCAACCGCTGCAAATCAGCACAAAGGCCAGAATAATGCTGACATTTTTTAACTTCACAAGAATACCTGATCGGAATTTAAGCGATGTTTACGCCGTCCCTGCTGCATCCGTTGCACGGAGATCACAGGCTTTTCTTAATAAACTCTTCGAGTTTCTCTTTCGCCACAAGACCGATGAGTGTGTCTGATACTTTTCCGCCTTTAAACATCATCAGTGTAGGAATGCTGCGAACACCGTAAGCGACCGCCGACTTCTGACTCTCGTCAACATTCATCTTCATGACTTTGACCTTATCTGCGTACTCGGAAGCGATTTCTTCCACAATCGGGCCGATGGCTTTGCAGGGGCCGCACCATGGCGCCCAGAAATCGATGAGAACGGGTTTGTCGCTTTTCAGGACCTCCCCTTCAAAATTTTCGTCGGTGGCCACACCCAGAAATTGGCTGCTCATGAAAACGCCCTCCTTTTTTTATTTGCCGACTATATGTCACAGCGCGTCAAAAAAAGTCAAATGCTATTTCATTCTTTTGACGGCGGCCGGTTTATCTGCTATGAATCAAACTAGATAAGGAGGTTGATATGGAACGGGTGGGCGTCATATCCGGCGCGTTTGTGATGGAAAAAAGCGATCTTATTCGCCAGGGCGGCAAGCGCCGGATCAGAAATCAATATGGCGATGCGCTGGTGGTGGAAAACGACCGGATCGTCTTTATTCTCCGGCACGGCGACGATCCCGACGACTATATTCTGCCCCACCGGATCAACCATCAGGCCAATCTTCAGGCGCTGCAAGACCTTGGCGTTACCGAAGTGATCGGCATCAACTCCACCGGGTCCCTGAAAACAAACCTTCGTCCGGGCATGATCGTCATTCCCGACGATTTTATCACTCTTGCGGCAACGCCCTCCATTTATCATAACAAAGCCGTCCATATCACACCCTCTTTAAATGAGGCCGTGCGCCAAAAACTGATTACAGCGGCACACGACTGCAATCTGGATGTCGTGGAGACGGGGACTTACTGGCAGGTTGCGGGCCCCCGGCTGGAAACCCGGGCGGAGATTCGGATGATGTCCCATTTTGCCGACATCGTCGGTATGACGATGGCCCATGAA
>DNYQ01000150.1 GCA_003506745.1 Syntrophaceae bacterium | reverse complement strand
GATGATATTTATATTTATGAATGGGCAAACTATTTTGACAATAACTGCAACAGTTACTATATCGGCGGCGGCGTGCAGGCGCTGATTGACCCCGGACTGACGCGCTATCTGCCCGATTTGCTTAATCAGATGGCGAATGACGGCATCAAGAAGAAGGATATCAAGTATGTGATCAACACGCATTCGCATCCCGATCACTTTCAGGGTTCCGAGCTTTTTGATCAGGAAAAAGTAAAGATTGCCCTGCACCGCAAGGAAATGGACTTCCTCAAAGGCGTCGGCAGCGAACTCTATGGTTTGTTTGGCATCACGGTTCCGCAGATGCAGATCAACCTGCAGCTGGAAGACGGGAAGCTTGAACTGGGAGATCAGATTTTTAAAGTCATTTCCATTCCCGGCCATACACCAGGGTCTATCGGGCTTTACTGGCCGGTAAAGAAAGCCCTGTTCTGCGGAGACGTTGTGTTTCAGCAGAATGTCGGCCGAACGGATTTTCCGGGCGGCAACGGTTCCTTATTGAAAAGGAGCATCGTTGCGCTGTCCGATCTGGATATTGAGCTGATGTTGCCCGGCCACATGGGCATCATCGAAGGACACGATAAAGTTCAGGACAATTTCAACATCATCATACAGAACATTTTCCCCTACATTTAACAAGGAAACCCGCCGGGAACGGTCGCGCCACCCGCATGGGTGGTTAAAACCGCTCTCAGTCACCAGGAGGATCAGCGATACATGGCCAACGAAGGAAACAAAGTTATCTATTCCATGATCGGCGTAAGCAAGGTTTACGAAAAGAAACCGGTGCTTAAGGATATTTATTTATCCTATTTCTACGGCGCCAAGATCGGCGTGATCGGTTTAAACGGTTCGGGGAAAAGTTCGCTTTTAAAAATCCTCGCCGGAGTAGATGATGAATTTCTGGGAAAGACTATTTTGTCTCCGGGTTACACCGTGGGCTATCTGGAGCAGGAACCGCGTCTGGACGAGTCCAAAACCGTCCGCCAGATTGTGGAGCAGGGCGTGCAGTCCACGATGGACGTCATCAACGAATACAACGCCGTCAACGAAAAATTTGCCGAAGAAATGTCGGACGACGAAATGACCAAACTCTGCAACCGGCAGGCCGAGCTTCAGGAAAAGATGGATGCGCTCGATGCCTGGGATATGGACTCGCGTCTGGAAATGGCCATGGACGCCCTGCGCTGNNTGCAAAAACCCGACATTCTGCTTCTGGACGAACCCACCAACCATCTGGATGCCGAATCCGTCGCCTGGCTGGAACACCACCTGCAAAAATATGAAGGCACCATCATTGCCGTTACACACGACCGCTACTTTCTCGACAATGTCGCCGGGTGGATTCTGGAGCTCGACCGCGGTCAGGGCATTCCCTGGCAGGGCAACTATTCCTCATGGCTTGAGCAAAAACAAAACCGCCTGAAAAATGAAGAAAAAACGGAAGGCGCCAGAATCAAAACCCTGGAGCGCGAACTGGAATGGATTCGCATGTCGCCCAAAGGCCGGCATGCCAAATCCAAAGCGCGCATCAACGCTTATGAAGAGTTGCTGGGTAAAAATCTGGAAAAGGAATCCGGCACGCGCGAAATCTTTATCGCACCCGGACCCCGTCTGGGCGATCTGGTGATCGAAGCGCAAAGCGTCAATAAGGCGTTCGGCGAAAAACTGCTGGTTGAGGGGATGACTTTTTCGCTGCCGCCCGGCGGCATTGTCGGCGTGATCGGCCCCAACGGCGCCGGCAAGACCACGTTGTTTCGCATGATTACCGGCCAGGAAAAACCGGATGCCGGAACCATCCGCATCGGCGAAACCGTCAAGCCGGCCTATGTGGATCAGAGCCGTGACGCGCTGGACCCGGATAAAAATATATGGGAGATGATTTCCGACGGCCAGGATATCATCAATGTCGGCAACCGGCAGATCAATTCCCGCGCCTACGTTTCCAGATTTAATTTTTCCGGCGCCGACCAGCAAAAAAAAGTAGGAACGCTTTCCGGGGGAGAGCGCAACCGCGTGCATCTGGCGCGCATGCTTAAGGAAGGCGGCAATGTTCTGCTGCTCGATGAGCCGACCAACGATCTGGACGTCAACACCCTGCGCGCGCTGGAAGATGCCCTGGAAAGTTTTGCCGGCTGCGTGGTTGTCATCAGCCACGACCGCTGGTTTCTGGATCGCATCTGCACGCACATCTTGGCCTTTGAAGGCGACAGCAAGGTGCTGTTTTTCGACGGCAATTATTCCGAATATGAAGAAGACCGTAAAAGCAGGCTGGGCGCCGCCGCCAGCCAGCCCCACCGCATCAAATACAGGCAGTTGACGAGAAGGTAGGTAACGATCTTGTCACCCGTATCACTTCTGATGTCCTGAAGGTCACACGAGGGAGTACGAGACTGAAGGCCATTCGGTGTAATGCCAGCGACTATACTGACTATATGAAGGTGGCGCGAGGGCCTAGCTTATCTATCGCTATGAAACGCATGATCATGCGTTTCATTTTTCTGTCGATGCTTACCTACAGAGCTACCCCGGAGGCAGTCATTAGGCACTGCCTCCGGATAATATTGCCAGCTTGAAACAAGGTTGAAGGTCAACTGAAGCGATCTGCCCTGTTCCTAATAAGCCGATTTTATATAGCCCGTTGCCTTGTCAATATGAACCCTGTCAACGAGGTCGTTTTTCTTCGTCAATATCTCCACCTCAAAGGCATTACCCGTGTCTTTTATCTTGCCTAACTTCAAGTTGGGGTTTCTCGAAGATTTCAGATAATCTTTCATCATGGCCTCTGCTTCTTTCGCATCTATGGTCTTACCGTCTGATAAATATGGGCGTCCATAGCCGCCCATCATGCCGTATCCCCTGCCATACCCGGGTCCATAACCGCCCATCATGCCATGTCCCATACCCCATCTCCTGCCGAATCCGTAACCATGCCCCATTCTCAAGGCATGATCAAACATTACGAGATGCCAACGGCTTTGCAGGAGAATAACGTTTAAAACCTGCGCCGTCTCGCGATCCTCGGCCTTTTTTACGAGCCATTCATAACGGGGCAATAAATCATTTTCCATTTTTACACTGAGTTCGTAAGCGTTCGTCAATGTCTTATTCTCCACAACGGGGGGCGTTTTCCCATCGGCACGCAAGCCATAGGCGGCAAATAGTTGCCCGATCCATTCAACGTGATTCTCTTCCTGGGGAATGACCATCATATAAGGCATATAGGCGTTGAATTTTTCCTGATCAGTCTGATACTGAGCCAAAGATTCTTTTTCCAGTGTCAGAATCTCTCTGAGTTTTTGAACCCATTCAACGTTCTTTGGCGCGGGCAGTTTAGCCGGAACATCAGCCCAGCCATCACCCATCATGCCGGGCCCCATACCGTAACCACCATAGCCGCCCATCATGCCCGGTCCCATGCCATAACCGTAGCCGCCTCTGCCGGGCTGACTCTGCACCACAGCGGTTCCTAAGACAAATGCCACAACCAATGCCAGTGAACTAATAAAAATGATCTTTTTCATAGCTTCCTCCTTTAGTGGTCTGTGTTTTTATGATGTGGTAGCTACTGACCACCCAGAAAGGCCGGTCAGTAGCTTACAATAATGATGCTTTTTAGTGGATTGATCCCATCCCCGTTTGATGCCCCTCTTCGCTATATCTTTAATCTCCTCAGCCTGAGAGCGTTTCCGACAACAGAAACAGATGAAAGGCTCATAGCCGCCGCAGCAATGATCGGGCTGAGAAGAATGCCAAAGTTGGGATACAGAATGCCCGCCGC
>DNYQ01000076.1 GCA_003506745.1 Syntrophaceae bacterium | reverse complement strand
TCAAGGTTTTACCGATGGATACGAACCGGAGCATGCGGTGGTCTGGCCGTCTCCTGATTTATCTTCACCTGTTTAGCGGATTGAAGATGGTGCTGTAAATGTCCGGTGTCCGGATGGCGTTTTGCTCAATCATGCGGTTGGCCAGATAACTGGTGATGGAAAAAATTTTACGGTTCACATCAATGCTGTCCAGCCGATTCAGAAAAGACTGATCTCTGAAAATGTTTTTTAGTTCCCGATCCAGCGTTTCTTCAAACGAAATTTCATTCTGTCCGTTTTTGGAGTCCGGAAGATTCTTTTTAATGAAGAAACGGATTATTTCACGAAGCGAGAGTTTTTTGGGTTGGGCGGAAAGATACTTGTTGACCAGCATATCCACGAAGGGTGATTGCCGGGTTTTGGGGCCGATATGCTCCTGGTAGAACCGGTAGGCGACGCCATAGATGCTGTGTGCCAGCATGAGCGCATCGCCGTCTTCGCCTCCCACCGTCCCGTGTCCGTACCAGATGACGTCCATGAATGCCGAGGCCGTTCCGCTCGAAGGCCCGCAGGTAAAGGCTCTGGCGATGAAGATGCCGCTGTGGTCGTCGGAGCCGCCGACGCAGATTTTTTTCCAGGGGATATTGCCTGACGGGTTCAGGTCGTGTTTGTCGGCGAGCCGTTCGATTTTCTCAGGGGTCAACGACATCACAACATCTCGAATAAGAAAGAGAGGTCTCTTTGTAGGTNNGCATCGTGCGGCAGCGTGAAAATCTACTCATAAATTTGTCGCACACCCTCTTATGGCAATCTGGTTGACAAAAAAGAAATTATAAACAGACAAACACATTGGTGGCTTTTCAGGCGATAAAATGGTTTTCACCCGATACAAAATATCTCTTGAAATTCAATTAATTATTGCCTATTGATAACATACATTCCAACATGGATTGAGAATAATGGATAAATCCAGGCAAAAGACAATTGATTACTGGCTGGAAGAAAGCGATGAGGCTTTTAAAGTTGCCGAACATCTTTTCGAGAAGAAGGACTATTCCTATTCCCTGTTCTTCGGCCACCTGGCTGTCGAAAAGCTACTCAAGTCGATTTATGTTCAAGCAAAAGGGGAGCATGCCCCCCCAAATCCATAATTTGGTCAGACTTGCCCAGCAGGTGGGGCTTGTGCTGAATGCCGAACAAATTGAATTGCTAAACAGGATCACCGCATTTAATCTGGAAGCAAGATACCCTGACGAGAAACGCAGTTTTCGCCTGAAATGTACGGAACCATTCACCTCTGCGCAATTGAAGGAAATCATGGAGATCATACGATGGCTCAAATCGACGATGAAGTCTTAAGCAAAGTTCGGACATTTATCAGGAAACTTAAAGAAAACGGTATCGCCGTAGAGTCGGCATATCTGTTCGGCTCCTATGCATCCAATCACGCGGGGCGATGGAGCGATATTGATGTGGCGGTTGTGTCACCAGATTTTTCTGCTGACCGGTTTGACGAACGCCTGCGCCTGATGAAACTTTCCACGGAAATTGACAATCGAATCGAGCCCGTTCCTTTTCATTCAGACGCCTTTAATGACACAGACCCCCTGGTGGATGAAATTAAAAAGAGCGGCATCTCTCTTTTGACTTATTAACGGTCTCATAATTGAACCTACATCTGTCATGCCGGCGAAAGCCGGCATCCAGGAATATTTGAACTGGTTCCCGGCTTTCGCCGGGAAGACGACTGAAAATAGAATGCCCCGGACGTAAATACTATTATGAGACCGTTAATAAATCGACAGATCAGAAATACACCAGTCTTTTCCCGCCGGAAAAACCAAAACGCCGCAGAAGAGGTTTAAAATGACAGCCACCAACCGTTATGATGTATCACAACTTGTTGGAGCCCAGTATCAACCAGGGTCAAGAGGCCGTGTTCTGAGAAATCTTTTAGGCATTTTCGGCAAACGGTTGATGGATGGCTCAAGACTAAACAATTTTTACTGAATGGGCAAGGCATTTTATGTTTCTAAACCATAAAAATAGGAAACGATGAATGCGATCCGGCAAGCGATTTCAGTGAATTTATTTGTAAGCCTTTCAGATCGCTCGGGGAGCGATCCCTACATTCATCGGAGACAACCCTTATAGCGGCTTCCGCAATTACGACATATTGAAGCGGCGTCTGGTCTGTCTATGATCATTGAGATATCGAATCAACTATAGGTTGGCGGGGTTGCAAGTCATTTCTTCGGCGGGATACGGTTTTAGAATATCCAGCAAGTGGGCGGGGTCTTTGATTTCCGGATTGAGCCAGAGTTGTTGCCCGGCTTTCGGAACGATCACCGGCATCCGGTTGTGGACGGGAGCAACAATGTCATTGGCCTGCGTTGTGATAATCGTGCAGGTCTCCACCGTTTTTTTATCCGGGGCAATCCACTGTTCGTAAAGACCGGCAAACGCAAAAGGCTTTCCGGATTTCAGATGGAAGCTGAAGGGAATTTTTTGACGGCCTTCCGTCTTCCATTCGTAAAATCCGTCGGCGGGAATGAGGCACCGTCTTTGCCTGAAAGCATTTTTGAAGCTGGGTTTTTCGGCGATGGTTTCGGCCCGCGCGTTAAAGAGCTTCGCGCCAATGGACGGATCTTTCGCCCAGAACGGGATCAGACCCCATAAAAACGAAACCAACCTGTTTTCTTGACCGGAACCGACCACCGCGGGAATGTGCCGGCCGGGGCTGACATTGCGGCTGGGCGAAAAGCTGACGGATGTGTTGGAAGCATCAAATTCCCGCGCGATGACCGATAAATCGCTAATTAAAACAAAGCGTCCGCACATGAATCCTTCTTCTTTGTTGAGCTCGTGGCCGGAAGCCCCGCACCGCTTTCTCACGCCGGGGCAAGGGGTTTGCCCACCCGGGTAACCTGAAGGTCACACGCGGGTGGTTGCAACCCCTTGTTCTGGGACGTTGGCGTCTTTAAAGTTTGATTTTGCCTTCCTTCAACGTTTTGGTGGGCTTGAATATATTCAATGGAAATTTCTTGTGCAGCTCGTTCAGCTTGTAAACCAGTTCATGGTAACCAATGCCCTGCGCCAGCGCAAAGGGTCCGAAAGGCGACCCGCCGCCGTTGGACATGGCCAGGTCAATCTCTTTGGGATCATCCACAACGCCTTCTTCCAGCAGCTTGGTGGCCTCATTGACCTGCAGGGCAATCAGCTGATTGATGTCGTATTCCTTCGTCGCCTTCCCCAAATCAATGGTCGGTCTGCCCTTGGACCAGTCATAAAATCCCCTGCCTGTTTTTTTGCCCAGGTTGCCGGATTTCAGATAGGACATCATCGCGTCGGACGGTTTATATTCCTTGGAAAGCACCTGCGCAAAATATTCAAGGCCGTGCGCGGCCACATCAATGCCGACATAGTCCACCAGTTCAAACGGCGCCATCGCCATCAGGGGTTTGAACGCCGCATCAAACTCTTCCGGCGAGGGATGCCCCGCTTCCAGAACTTTGGAAAGCAAAAGCAGCGTGGGTTCGTTGACCCGGTTGTAAATAAAGCCGGGAGAGTCTTTTTTAACGATGACCGGAACCTTTTTGATTTTTTTTGCAATGTCATAACCGATCTGGATGGCTTCGTCGGATGTTTTCTTCCCTTTGATCACTTCCACCAGTTTCATCAGGATGGCCGGATTGAAAAAATGATAACCAATCACCTTGTCCGGTCTCTGTGTAGCGGAAGCAATATCCGTAATGCTGATGTTGGATGTATTGGAGGCCAGAATGGCATGTTTCGGCGCAAACTT
>DNYQ01000147.1 GCA_003506745.1 Syntrophaceae bacterium | reverse complement strand
GCCGAAGCCTGTTCCCATCACGCACTGGAAGACGATATCGGTCGTGTGAAAATTCCCCGCTGGCTTCGCCAATATGTCGGAGGCGATCTGCAAATCGATACGGCCTGCGGCCGGGACTATCCGGCCGACCTAAAAAATTACAAACTGATTCTGCACTGCGGCGCCTGTATGATCAACCGCCGGGAAATGCTCACTCGTTTGCGCAAAGCCAGTGAAGCTGGTGTCCCCGTCACCAACTACGGCGTGGCCATTTCTTTCCTCCAAGGCGTGATCAGGCGCAGCCTTGCCCCGTTCCCTGCTGCGCTGGCGGCTTTTGAAAACAGCGCGAAAGAAAATAAGTCATGAACGATTTTATTAACGACCATCACATTGAAAACCTTCTGGATCAGGCGAAAAATCCAGACCCGCTCCGGGTGCGCGAGATCATCGACAAGGCCCTGGAGCTCAAAGGCCTCGCGCCGGAAGAAACCGCCGCGTTGCTTCAGACGGAAGATGCCAGCCTCGTCGAAGCGATTCTTCAGGCGGCGCATAAAATCAAGCAGGACATTTACGGCAACCGTCTGGTTTTGTTCGCGCCCCTTTACATCGCCAATCACTGCGCCAACAATTGTCTGTACTGCGGCTTCAGGCGGGACAACAAGGAACTTCAACGCGTTGCGCTGACGATGGATCAGATTAAAAATGAAGTGCGGGTCCTGGAACGCGAAGGCCATAAACGCCTGCTGATGCTCTCAGGCGAACATCCCACCCGCTCGAGCCTGTCGTATTTCATGGAAGCCATTGAAACGGCCTACCAGACGAAAACGGAAAAAGGCGGAGAGATCCGGCGGATCAATGTAGAGATCGCCCCGCTCGAAGTCGATGAATATAGAGATCTGAAGAAGACGGGCATCGGCACCTGCGTCCTGTTTCAGGAAACGTATCATCACGCAACCTATAAAGCCATGCATCCCAGCGGGCCGAAAAAAGATTTTGCCCGGCGCCTGACCGCCATGCACCGGGCGCAGGAAGGCGGCATCAATGACGTGGGCATCGGGGCGCTCTTCGGACTCTACGATTACAAATATGAGGTTCTGGGGCTGCTTTTGCATGCCATGCAACTGGAAAAAGACTGCGGCGTCGGACCGCACACCATTTCCGTTCCCCGGCTGGAACCGGCCTTCAACGCGCCGACCGCCATCAAGCCGCCTCATCCGGTGAGCGATTCCGATTTTAAGAAACTGGTCGCCGTCATCCGCATGTCCGTCCCCTACACGGGCATGATTCTCAGCACCCGGGAGAATCCGGCGCTGCGTTCGGAAGTATTCGCCTACGGCATCTCCCAGATCAGCGCGGGTTCCCGGACCAACCCCGGCGGTTACCAGGATGATACAAGCGACCGCTTCCGCGCCGCGCAGTTCAATCTGGGTGACACCCGCACGCTGGATGAAGTCATCCTGGACATTTCCCGGCACGGACACATCCCCAGCTTCTGCACGGCCTGCTACCGTCTGGGCCGCACCGGCAAGGACTTCATGGATCTGGCCAAACCCGGCCTCATCCAGAAATTCTGCCAGACCAACGCCCTGTTCACCTTTAAAGAGTACCTGATGGATTACGCCGGCCTCCAAACGCGTCAGGCGGGCGAAAAACTGATTGCGGACACATTGGCAAAATTTTACAGAACAAAACGCAAACACATGGCTGTAACCCGGCTGCAACAAATTGAGGACGGCGCGCGGGATGTCTATATCTGATCACATTGAAAAGCTGCTGCTCAAGGCGGAAATCGGAAAGTCTTTAAGCCGGGAGGACATCATCCGGCTTTTGAAAATGCCCGGCGAAAACGCCGTGGATCTTTTTGCCACCGCCGACCGTGTGCGCCAAAATGAAGTCGGCAACGAAATTTATCTGCGCGGCATCATCGAGTTTTCCAATTTTTGCGAGCGCAACTGCCTGTATTGCGGCCTGCGCAAAGCCAACCATCAACTGGACCGCTACCGGATGGCCGACGACGAAATACTCAGCACGGCCCGGCAGGTCAAAGCCGCCGGCCTGTCCACCGTCGTTTTGCAGTCCGGCGAAGATTCTTTTTATGTCACGGAACATATCTGCAGCCTGATTGAATCCGTGAAACGGGAAACAGGGCTTGTCGTCACACTGTCCCTCGGCGAGAAAAGCGCCGCCGACTACCGCACCTTCGCAGAGGCGGGCGCCGACCGCTATCTGCTCAAGCATGAAACCGCGTCGCCGGAACTATACAAATACCTGCGTCCCGGCTGCCGGCTGGATGCGCGGGTCCAGTGTCTGCGCACACTCAGACAACTGGGATTTGAAACGGGAACGGGAAACATGGTGGGCCTGCCGGGCCAGACGCACGACATGTTGGCGGACGATCTGCTGCTCATGAAACTGCTGGATGCGGACATGCTGGGCATCGGTCCCTTTATCGCCCATCCGGATACGCCGCTTGCCGGCATTGACCATGATGATATTGAATTGACGCTGCGCGTGATTGCCGTCGCCCGGCTTTTAACCCGCAACACCAACATCCCGGCGACGACGGCACTGGCCACGCTCAATCCGCACGGGCGGCTGCAGGCGCTTCAGGCAGGCGCAAATGTTGTGATGCCGGATTTCACGCCGCAGCCCTACAAAAGCCGTTATGCAATTTATCCGGGAAAGGCCGATGCCGGTTCGGCCCGGGACATCGTCGCGATGCTGGAAAAAGATTTTCAAACCATCGGCAGGACCATCGGCCGCGGCGCGGGCAACCGCCCGGCAAAACAAAACCCCGGCATTCTGCATTAAGAGCGGGTGATCCGCATCGTGCAGGAAATAATTTTTTACAGCGACCCCATGGCGATGAGCTCTTTGATATCGATGTGCCGGGATTTATGGATGGACAGGCCTTCGCGAATCAAATCAAGAACGACCTGTTTTTCCTCGGGGAATTTGTAGCCTTCATAAGACTGAGAAAAAAGCAGACCACCGTTTTTGTTGCTCCAGGAATTCATGTTGTGATCAAAACACACCCTGGATGTCACCTGCAGATTTTCAATCATCACGTTCAGCTCCTGCAGCCGCTCATGCGGTGAGGAAATGTGCAGGCGCCCCTGTTCGTAGTCTTCGAAAATCTCCGTGCCCTGCCGCGGCACAAAAGGACGCGAGCGGATGTAGTGCGGGTTGATTTCGTTTAAAACCCTGGCCGTATTTTCCGCGTGCTGCCGCCAGCGCTCCCGGCCGCCCAGGTCCGGCATCCAGTATTCGGAAAGTTGAAATCCGGCCGCCATGGCCTTCCGGCCGCCTTCAATCTGTTCGGCACTGGTCACGCCTTTGCGCACGATTTTCAGAAGTTCATCATCGCCCGTTTCCAGACCAACGTGAATGCGGTCCAGACCGGCCTTACGAATAGCGATCAATTCCTCCAGTTTTCTTTGCGCCAGCGTCTTGGAACGGGTATAGGACGTCACGCGCGTCAAGGTGCTTAAAGTCTTTCGCAGATGTTCTAGGACATCGATGAATTCGTTCGGCCTCATGATCATGCTGTTGGCATCCTGGAGGAAAGCCGTCTTCCCGCCATAATAAAGCCAGTTGAATACGGTAGAGAAACAATGGTTCTCATTCAGATACGGATCCACGCTCAGGAGCGTCCGCAAAACGTCACGATTAAGACGCCCCTCCTGGCCGATCTTTCGGGAGACTTCCTGAATTTCTTCCACCATCGCTTTTACCGTGTCAATATCCTTTTTTACCGCATCAACGCTCCGGTAAACAAAAGGTTGCCCCTTGTACATCTCGCAAAATGTGCACTTGTTCCATGGGCAATTTTCTGTAATCCTTAATAAAAGAGAAGCGCTCCCTCCTTCGCTGGGCGGTCGATACACACCCACGGCAAATGATAACCTGCTTATTTTATCAACGTTTTCACGAAACGACTGATTGTTTGAATCCAAAACCATAAACACTCCTTCACTAAATATTGTGATGGATAATATATCACTCATTTGTCATTTGACAACAACAGTCTATCCATTTGCCTGGTTTTTCCTTTTTGAAATATTAATGCCATAAATGACATAATACTATGACATAATTGACATAATTGACAAAATAGCAGGTTCCGACTATAAGTCAGTTGCTTAAAAACAGCATAACTCTTATGCTTTATCAGTAAAAGCATCGGATATTGATCTTTTGAGACTGGAGAAGAAAAATGGAAAAAAAGCTAACGGTTACTATTGACGGACAGGAAGTTACGGCAACTCCCGGACAAACGATCCTGGAAGTGGCTCAAGACATGGGCATTTATATTCCCACGCTTTGCCACTATTCAAAGACAACCAATGTGGGCGCCTGCCGGGTTTGTGTGGTAGAAGTTGAAAACGCACGAAGCTATGTCGCTTCCTGCTGTGCGCCGGTCACCCCCGGCATGGTTGTTCGCACAGACACACCGGCTATTCGTTCCGCCCAGAAAATGATCGTCGAATTGTTATGGTCATCCGGCGACCACAATTGCCTGACCTGCGAACAAAACGGCCAGTGCGAATTGCAGAATCTGGTTTACTGGCTGCAGATTGAAAAGCCCCGTTTCAAAATCGAACCTCCCGGCTACGACATGGACGACAGCAACACCATGATCCATCGGGATCTGAACAAGTGCGTCCTTTGCGGCCGCTGCATCCGCGCCTGCAATGAAATCCAGGTCAACGAAGTTCTGGATTTCGCCAATCGCGGTTCCTACGCCAAAGTCGGTCCGGCTTTTGACGCGGACTACATCGACTCTTCCTGCGTCTTCTGCGGCGAATGCCTCCAGGTCTGCCCCACCGGCGCCATTACCTTCAAGCAGGCGAAATTCGCCGGACGCCCCTGGGAGCTCAAAAAAACCCGCACCACCTGCGCCTATTGCGGCGTCGGCTGCCAGATGGATCTTTATACCAAGGACAACAAAATCGTCAAGGTCATGGGCAATCGGGAGTATGGCCAGCCCAACGAAGGCAGTCTTTGCGTCAAGGGCCGCTTCGGCATGGATTTCGTATCCCATCCCGACCGGCTGAAAAAACCGCTCATCCGCTATAAGAAAGACGAGGCTCTTCAGGAAACCACATGGGAAGAAGCCTATACCTTCATTGCCGATAAACTGAAGGCCGTCAAAAAAGCAAATGGCCCGGACAGCATTGCCGGCCTTTCTTCCGCCCGCGTCACCAATGAAGAAAACTACCTGTTCCAGAAATTCATGAGAGCGGTGGTCGGCACCAACAATGTCGATCACTGCGCCCGTCTCTGACACTCCGTAACGGTGGCCGGTCTGGCCGCCACATTCGGCAGCGGAGCCATGACGAATTCCATTGATGAACTGGAATACACGGATTTAATTCTGGCCACAGGCACCAACACGACGGAAAACCATCCCGTCATCGGCGCAAAAGTCAAGCGGGCCGTGAAAAAGAACGGAACCAAGCTGATCGTCATCGATCCGCGGGAAATCGACCTAGTCAAATATGCCGACATCTGGCTGAGACAGAATCCGGGAACGGATGTGGCTGTTTTCAACGGCCTGATGAACGTGATTATAGAGGAAGGTCTCTACGCCAAAGACTACGTCGCCCAGAGAACCGAAGGCTTTGACGCGCTCAAGGCGATGGTCGTCAAATACACGCCGGACTATGTTGAAAAAATTTCCGGCGTGCCGGCCCAGGATCTGAAAAAAGCCGCACGGCTGTATGCGCAGGCAAACCACGCCAGCATCATTTACGCGATGGGCATCACGCAGCACATCACCGGAACCGACAACGTGAAGAGCACGGCCAACCTTTCCATGCTGTGCGGCAATGTCGGGATTGAAGGCGGCGGCGTCAATCCGCTGCGCGGCCAGAACAACGTTCAGGGCGCCTGCGACATGGGCGCGCTGCCCAATGTTTTTCCGGCCTACCAGCCGGTCGCCAATGAAGACATCCGCAAAAAATTTGAAGCGACCTGGGGCGCCAATCTTTCCCCAAAACCGGGGCTCACGCTGATGGAAATCATGGCCGGAGCCGGCAGCGGCGCCATCAAGGCGCTTTATGTCATGGGTGAAAATCCGCTCCTTTCCGACCCGGATCTGCATCATGTCAAAAAAGAACTTCAGAAGCTGGATCTGATGATCGTGCAGGATATTTTCCTGACCGAAACGGCGCAAATCGCCGATGTGGTCCTGCCGGTAACCGCGTTTGCCGAAAAGGAAGGAACCTTCACCAATACCGAGCGGCGCGTTCAGCGCGTCCGCAAAGCTATTGAACCGCCGGGAGATGCGAAAACGGACTGGGAAGTCATCTGCGGCATCTCCAATAAAATGGGTTATCCGATGCACTACGGATCCGCTAAGGAAATTTTTGAAGAAGTCACGACCGTGACGCCAAGCTATGCCGGCATAACCTATAAACGGCTGGAAAAAGAAGGCCTCCAGTGGCCCTGCCCGACGGCCGAGCACAAAGGCACGAAGTATCTGCACAAAGACAAATTTTCGCGAGGACTGGGACTGTTCACGGCCCTTGAATTCATACCGTCCAATGAACTGCCGGATCAGGACTATCCTTTCCTGCTTTCCACGGGACGCGTCCTGTATCACTATCACACAGGCACCATGACAACGCGCGCGAAGGGGCCGATGGAGCGCTGCCCCGAAAGTCTGGTCGAAATCAATCCGGCGGATGCCGAAAAACTGGGCATTGACGATGGTCAGATGGTCAAAGTTACATCGCGGCGCGGCGATGTTAAGGCGAAAGCCCACATCACCACCAAGAGTGCGCCGGGATCGATTTTCATGAATTTCCATTTCACAGAAGCGCCGGTGAATCTTCTGACCAATCCGGCGCTGGATCCGACAGGCAAGATACCGGAATATAAAGTCTGCGCCGTAAAACTGGCCGCGGCCTAAAATCGGCAAAGTTTATGGATTTATGCTGACCGCATGGAGCGCCGCCGGGATCATCGGCCCGTTTGTGTTTGAAGCATTCAAACCGCAGGCGTTATATATTGCAGCCGCACTCCTGGCCGTCGGTTTCTGCATCGCTCTGGTTTACAAACCGCCAAAAGGTAAAAATGCCTAACCCTTAGAATTTACAAACATAAATCCCCGCATGGGTCAACCCTGCGGGGATTTTTTATTGCCGCCCGCATTTGCCGACCGGCGGTCAAAATTTCCTTGACATCAAAGACCCTGTTCCCTATACTCCGCATCGTCATAAAGACTTTTGCTTTGAAAAGTCTAAATCATAATTCAACGGAGGTATCACCATGGCAAGATGGAAGTACAAAACAAGCATCATTGATCTGGACCGACTCATCCCGCCCGAGGCTATTTCCTGTGACAACACGGGAACCTGCGTCATTGACGGCATCCCCGGCAGCCAGGACCATTTCAAGGGAATTCTCGACAAGGAAGGCGAGAGCGAGTGGGAACTCATTCAGTGCCAGCCCCACGGAGAAAAGCTTCTTTGCATCTGGAAGAAAAAAGTCGCGGAAGCCTTCGCCAGTTAAGGAGCAACCCCCCGCATTTTTCGCATCCACGCCGACTTCAGATTCAACCCGACCTTTCAGGCCCGGTCCCCGCGCGTTGGTGCGTTTATTTCAGCGAAACATCATCATGTGAAGCGGCCGTGAAGGGGACGGTCCCATCGCATGAAAAATCAAGCATACAGGAGGTAACGTTTTATGGCTTTCAATCCCCCCGCAAAAATGGTCGCTCTCGTCGGTAACGCAGGAGTCGGCAAGGCTAAACTTTCAATCTTTAATCTGCTGCTTCGAGGATTTATGGCGGGCGCCTACATCGCCATCGGAGCGGCGCTGTGCACCGTCTGCTCAACCGGAGCAGCGCCGATTCTCGGCGCCGGCGTTGCAAAGTTAATCGGCGGCGCCGTGTTCCCCGTCGGCCTGATTGCCATCGTCCTGACCGGCATGGAACTCTTTACCGGCGACTGTATGATCGTCCCCGTGGCCGCCATGATGAAGAAGGTCACCTGGGGCGCCGTGATGAGAAACTGGGTATGGGTTTACATTGGGAATTTAGTCGGTTCTCTGGCCTATGCCTATGTCATGGTCATCGGCCCCTTTGTTGACGGCACGGCAAACGGCATGGTTGTAAACGCCTTCGGCATGACCGCCATCAACATTTCCGTAGGCAAGATTCTGACTTACAAGGCCGTCGGAACCGCAGGGCTCTGGTCCTGCTTCATCAAGGCCATCGGCTGTAACTTCCTGGTGAATATCGCGATTTTGCTTGCTATTACCGCAGACGACATTACCGGGAAGTTTTTCGGCATCTGGTTTCCCATCATGGCCTTTGTTGCGACCGGTTTCGAGCATTGCGTGGCCAATATGTATTTTCTTCCGGCTGGAAAATTCCTGACCGACTGGTATCCGGCGGTGATAGAAAAGAGCGCCAATGCTCTTCTGATCAGTAACGGAGGTCTTTCCTGGGGCGATATCTGGATCTGGAATCTTATTCCCGCGACGATCGGTAATATCTTCGGCGGCTTTCTTTTCATCGGGGTGACATACTTCCTGATGTTCAGAAATGACCTGCCCAAGGAGTAGAGGTAGTGAATGTCGGTATTTGCCTGGATAGTCTTCATTATTTGCGCGGGGGCTGTGGCCCTGAATTACGCTGCAACGGGTAACGCGAGCTTTTTGTGGTATGCCATACCCGGCCTGATTCTGCTTTTGGTCATCCCGATGACCCTGGCCTGGATGAGCCGCAGAAGTTTTACGCAGGCCCACGAACAGTCTGAAAATCAGGCGCGCTCCTGCAAGATAGGAAAAATTGTCCCGGCAATGATCGGCAATGTTGTGCGCATATCGGGTGAGGTTCAAAAAATCAGCTTCAAATGGCTCAACCGGCCTCACTTTCATATCAAAGACGCGACGGGAGAAATTAGGGTCATCATGTTCACAGCACCCGCCAACAAAGTGGCGGCGGGAGACAAGGTGGAGGCCATCGGCATCGTGATGAAATATCCACTGTCGAAAGAACGGATCGCCCTATCAGCCGTCAGTGTCAAACGGATCGAAAATTAAGGAGAATATTATGGACTCAAGAGAAGGAAGATGCGTATTCGGGTTTCTTTTGCTTGGACTGGCCCCCATTCTGGCCACGGCAGGTGGAGCGGGTGTGGGAATGATCTTATTTGCCGCGGGTTTGCTCGTCGCGATTACAGCCGTCGGTTAGAAAAAAATTAAACGGTAGAAAGTAACGGCGCAATCCGCNNTTTTTATGATAAATAATCGGAAAATTATTCATGAATATAATAAATGAGATTAAAGTGTTGAGAGAAGAAACCCCCATGTGGCCTGCTTCTGCGAACGTATTCCTAATTCGTGATCGGGAAGGGGCCATCCTCATTGATGTAGGTTGCGGAAAAGAGGAAAAGTTCAATGCCCTGAAAAATTTCCTTAAGGATGAAGGTTTTACCCTTCAAGATATCCACACCATTGTGATTTCCCACGCCCACCCCGACCACATGGGAGCAATGAGTTTTTTGTTACAGGAGATTTCCCCACGAATATACCTGCATGAGCTTGAGATACCTCTGGCTGCCGATCCCCAGCGCCTAAACCAAACTTTTGATTTTAACCTTACCCAAAGGGACAACACAAACGAAAGCAGCCCTCCTTTTGGAAGCTTCAACGTCCTGGATTATTTTGCCGCATTGTGTCCTATGGCCTCAGCACAAGCCACCAACAAAATGGTCGATGGAGATCTCTTGTGTTTGGGTAATTTCCATTTCCAAGTAGTCCACACTCCCGGCCATGCCCCCGGCCATGTTTCTCTCTTCGAACCCGACAAAGGATTACTTTTTACTGGAGATGTCGTGGGCAAGGTGGTGGCTTGGTATTCGCCCTCCTCCGGGGGAGCCATTGGTTATCTTGATGGTCTGGAGCGGATTGCAAAGTTGAATGCCCATGTCATTCTACCCTCTCATGGCGAAAATATTGGACGGGTGCGTGAGGCTATCGAACGCACCAGGACGCACATTCTCAATTTCGATTCAGTTATACTACGGAACCTGAACGATTTTCCTTTAAGCTTTGCTGATCTATGTGCCAAAATTTATCATAAACCCGCTGCCCGCTTCTTTCCCGGACCGCAGTTAGTAGAAAGTCATTTGATCAAACTTGAACAAGAAGGTAAGGTCACGCGTCGAGAAGGCGGTCTTATATGCAGAGTATAGACTGTAACCATATTTTTGTTTCAATTCGATCACGCGTAGTCAGGAACTCTTTATGCTCAATTACGTTTTTGCAAAAAAAGGATAGAGGCAGCCATGAGTGAATTTGAACGATGCGTTTGTTTTCAGCTTACCAGTGCTTCTCAAAAAATCAGGCGGAGGTATCGGGATGGCATCGCAAAGTACCAACTGACACATGGTCAGTTTTTCATGTTGTGCGCAATTTTAGAAGAAGAAGGTCTATTGCCTAGTCATCTGGCAGATAAGACGGAACTGGACAGACCCACTGCTACGGGCCTCCTTGACCGGCTTGAGAGAGATGGTTGGATTGAACGGCACACGGAACCGAGCGACCGTCGAATGTATAGAATTTCCCCATCTGCTAAGGCCATAAAGCATAAAGGAGATCTTTTAAGCCTGTTTGAGCAAACAAACAGCCATTTTATAAATCGCTTTACTCCCGATGAATGGGAACAATTTCAAGAATATTTAAATCGTTTGGAATTACCGTAACCATAAAAAACTTTTAAATGCATGGGAAAAATCTGTGAGACGTTCCGGCAATCACATGACATTGCAATGTCAAAAATTAGTTCTACTCCGACATATTATCTTG
>DNYQ01000085.1 GCA_003506745.1 Syntrophaceae bacterium | reverse complement strand
AATTCGACAAAAGAAACCAACTTTGCCGCCTATATTGCCGTCGGCGTTTATCATCACTATCTGATTACGGGCAATATGACTTTTCTTAAAGCCATGTGGCCGTCTTTATCCCGCGGCATTCAATACGCGGTCAACATGCAGGCGCCGGACGGCGAAATCTACTGGGCCAGAAACCGGGACGGCGTCATCGACAAGATGGCGCTTTTGACCGGCTGCAGCTCGATTTACATGAGTCTCAAATGTGCGCTGGCCGTTGCCGGGGTATTGGGAATTAAAAAACCCGGATGGCAGAGGGCCAAGGAACGCCTGGGGGAGACCATTCGCAACAGGCCGGATCTCTTTAACATGATCAAGTCGCGTTTTTCGATGGACTGGTATTATCCGATCCTGTGCGGGGCCGTAAGCGACGACGAGGCGAAAAAACGGATCGATCATCTCTGGGACAAGTTTGTGGTGCCCGACTGGGGTGTGCGCTGCGTTAGCGACCGTCCCTGGGTGACCATGGCCGAAACCTCTGAATTTATTCTGACGCTGTCCGCTATTGAAGATGATAACCGGGCCAAAACCATTTTCAGCTGGCTTGGCGATAAACGCTATCCCGACGGCTCTTACTGGATGGGCGTGACGTTTCCCGACACCGTGATCTGGCCGGAAGAAAAAACCGGTTGGACGTCGGCGGCGGTTCTTCTGGCCTGGGACGCCTTAAACGGCATGACGCCGGCCGCAAAAATATTTAATCATCGCACCTGGCAAGAGCGATCATCATAATCTTCCGAAAATCTTACACATTTTCCAGACGGTTCATTTTGTGAATGATATGGTCCGATCAATGATTTTGAAAAGAGGAATATTTTGCTGAAGGATCATCGTCCCTATTACATCAAGCGCTTCTACAACAAGTTCCAGAAGATGTACGCCCGGTATTTTCTGGCGCCGCAGTTCGAACATTTCGGACGCGGGCTGGTTTTCATGAAGCCCTGGCACGTGGAAATTTTCGGCGGGCCGGTTTCCCTGGGGGATTATTCCGATATCATCGCGACCCCGGACAAGAAAGTGAGGCTGACCGTCTGGCCGGCCTGGAAAAGTTCCGGGAAAATTGAAATCGGCCGGTGCTGTCTGATCTGCCCGGGGACGAGAATCATGGCGGCCACCTCGGTTACGATGGGCGACGGCTGCATGACGGCCCAGCAGGTCAGCATCAGCGATTCCGACTGGCATGATTTATACGATCGCAGCTTGCCAGTAGGCAACACGCAGGCAGTTCGCATGGGCAATAATGTCTGGCTGGGCGAAAACGCCGTGATCTGCAAGGGGGTTACAATCGGGGACAACGCCGTAATCGGTGCCGGCTCCATTGTGGTCAAGGATATTCCGGCCAACGCAATTGCCGCCGGGAATCCGGCGACGGTGATCAAATATCTGGATCCGGAAAAACCCATTCGGACGCGCATGGAGTGGCTGGCCAATCCCGCCAAGCTGGCCAAAGAGTTTGAAGAGATCGATCGCGATATGATGAAAGGCAACACGCTGGCAGGCTGGTTCCGGTCGATGCTTTTCCCGCGGAAAGGAGATTGACCTCATGCGCGTTGCCGTGATTGCCTCTCCTTACCCGCTGGAAGAATTCCCCTCGCCGCCTCTGGGCATCGCCTACGTTGCCGCGGCCTTTGAAGCGGCGGGCTGCGAAGTGCGGGTTTTCGACTATATCATTTCCGCCTATTCGCGGGAAAAACTGGCCGCTCAACTGGCCGATTTTCAACCGGATGCCGTGGGCGCCGGTTCGGTCACAATGAATTTTTACGACGGGCAGCGGATTCTGCGCGACGTGAAAAGCATCGATCCCGGCATCCTTACAATGATGGGCGGACCCCATGTGTCCTTTACCGTGGAAGAGACGCTGCGGACCTATCCGGAAATCGACGTGATCTTTATCGGCGAGGCGGACGATACCATTGTCGAATTCGCGCCGCTGATACGGAAAAAAAATCAATGGTCCCAGGTGCGGGGCCTCGCGTATCGTGAAGGCGGCGACATTGTCCATACCGACCGAAGAGATTTCATTATGGACGTGGACCGCATTCCGCTCCCCGCCCGCCGTCTGCTGCCCATTTCCCGCTACCGGGCGCTGGGGTATCCCGTCAGCATGATCACCGGCCGCGGCTGTCCGCATGGCTGCATCTTCTGTCTGGGAAGAAAAATGGTCGGCGCGAAAGTCCGCCGCCGCAATCCCGCTCTGGTGCTCGATGAGATCGAGCAGGTTCTGAATTTGGGCTTTGACCGAATGAACATCGCCGACGACCTGTTNNACAGTGTCAGTTTCGGCGTCGAATCGGGCTGTCCGGAAATGCTCAAAAGGGTACGCAAGGGCATTACGCTTGCGCAGGCGGCCGAGGCCGTCCGGATGTGCAAGAAGGCGGGGATGCTGGCGCATGCCTCCTTTATGGTCGGGCTACCGGGTGAAACAAAGGATACGCTTCGGCGGACGGATGATTTTGCCAGGAGTCTGGACATCATGTACGGCTACCATTACCTGGCGCCTTTTCCGGGCACGACCCTATGCGAGAAAGTGGAGCGCTACGATCTGCAAATCCTGACCCGGGACTGGTCCAAATATGACGCCAACGACGCGATCGTGAAAACATCGGAGCTTGTGCCCCAGGACATTCGGGATTTTGTCGCCCGGTATGAAGCTGAGGTGAACGGCGACTGGCAGAAGGTGGTGGACAACTACAATACGGGAAAAAACACATCCTATGACGATTTGCGTGTTGAAGGGCAGAGCCGGACGAAAATCACGTATGCCATTCTCAAGGAAGACCTGGTTGAGAAACTGGGCGTGATCGATGCGGCCTTACTGAACGGCGGCAGTGATTCAGCCGGAAAAATATTGGTAGAAAGAATGAAAAAGACCATTGCCGGCGATCCGCACCTGATTGAAAACATCCTTCATGATTTTATTTCCCGNNCTTCAGTCTTTTTTTTCAACACCCCCAGCGATTTGAAAAGCGGCGCCGCATCAAAGAGGCCGGAAGCGACCGCCTTCTGATAAACAAGGTAGGGCGCCTGGCCGCCATCGGCGGGATTGGGGAAAATATCGTGAAAAACCAGATAACCGCCGGGCAGAACGTGGTCCGCCCAGATTTGATAGTCCTTGAGAACGGATTCATAAGCGTGGCTGCCGTCCACAAAGATAAGCCCGAGCGGCGTTTTCCAGGCGCGTCCGATGACATCCGACCGTCCAATCACGGGGATGACGGTATCCTGAAGATCGAAATCGTCAATCGTTTTGCGAAACAGCCGAAACGTATCGATTTTTCCCGTTTCTTTATCCAGTAAATCGGGATCGAAGTATTCCTGGCCCGGCTGCTGCTCCTCCGAGCCGGTATGATGGTCCACGGAAAACAAAACAGCTTGGTTTTCTTTGCAGGCGGCGCCCAAATAGATCGCGGATTTGCCGCAATAGCTGCCGATTTCCAGGCAGGGACCGGACCGGGAAGCTTCCAGTGCCAGTGTGTAGAGGCGCCGGGCTTCCGCTTCGTCTAAAAAACCCTTAACATTCAATACTTTTTGGGAATCTATCTTCAATATCAACCATCCTTTGGAATAATGAATATTTCATAAACCGCCCCTGGATAAATTGCAATACAAAGATGAAAAGTAATTATTGATCATTCCTGCATATTTTTCTTGATATAAGCCTATATGTAGTGGTAGTATCCGAACCGAACCTCAATATATAGCGTATCAAGGGGCAATTATTTCTTTTAATCCCGCTTTGGCGGGACGAGCGTTAATTCTCCTTAAGCTTGTTGCGATATCATGACGTTCTTCATTTCATGCCTCGACAGCTTGCTGCGAGGTGGTTGATTCATGCCGGGAGGGGGCACATGAACACAAAGATTAAAAAGAGAGATGGCCGTTTGGTCAAGTTCAACGCGGATAAAATAACCGGCGCCATCGTCAAAGCCTGCACCGCTACGGGTGAATTCGATATGAAAGAGGCCCGAAAACTGACTATTAAAGTCCTCAATCTGGCGGAGCAGCTTTTCAACGGCAAAATTCTGTCGGTTGAAGAAATACAGGACATCGTCGAGGAAGTCCTTCTGCAATCCCCTTATCGGAAAACCGCCAAAGCGTATATTATTTATCGCGAGCAGCACTCCCGCCTCAGGGATATCACCAACAAAATGGAAGTGGACCTGGTGGATCAGTATTTAAAAAAGGCTGATTGGAAGATCAACGAAAACAGCAATATGGATTATTCCCTCCAAGGGCTGAACAATTACATATCATCCGAAGTAAGCAAGGTTTACTGGCTCAACGAAATCTATACGCCGGAAATCCGCAAGGCGCATACCGACGGTGATTTTCATATTCACGATTTAAGCCTGCTGTCGGTTTATTGCGTCGGCTGGGATTTGTATGATGTGCTCCTGCAGGGGTTCCGCGGGGTTTCCGGCAAGGTGGAAAGCAAACCGGCAAAGCATCTGAGAAGCGCTCTGGGTCAGGTGGTCAATTTTTTTTACACCCTCCAGGGCGAAGCGGCCGGCGCCCAGGCTTTTTCCAACTTCGACACGCTGCTGGCGCCGTTTATCCGCTATGATGGTTTGAGCATCAAGGAAATCAAGCAGGCGCTTCAGGAATTCATCTTTAACATCAACGTACCCACGCGCGTCGGCTTTCAGACGCCGTTTACCAACGTCACCCTGGATTTGACGGTTCCCAAATATTACAGGGATCAGCCCGTGATTATCGGCGGCAAACCGCAGAAAGAAACCTATCAGGACTTTCAGGAAGAACT
>DNYQ01000103.1:3438-5513 GCA_003506745.1 Syntrophaceae bacterium | reverse complement strand
AAATACCGGCATCAGGCGAATGTTCATGGTGGAAGAAAAAAAAGACAAAGCGGCGCGGCGGAAGATGCGCAAAGAATCGATGCAGATGAGGGCTGCGGGCGCCTGGGACATCCTGAACGATGCGATCAACAATTTCAGCCTCAACAGCGACGGCAATCAGGCAGCCGCCATTGCCCTTTACGCCATTTTGTCGGTTATTCCGCTCTTCATTTTAACCCTGATTGCCGCGGGATCCCTGTTCAGTTCCAATCCGACCATTCAAACGGACATCATCGGCGCCGTTCAGGGTTTTCATCCCTATTTCTCCGAAACACTTCTCCAGCAACTGGGGGAAATCGAAGGCAAGGGCAAGATTCTGGGATGGATCGGCCTCTTGGGCATCGTCTGGCTGTCGGCCGCGATTTTCAACGCGATCGAATCAGCGCTGAATATTATTTTCCGGTCTCGTCACAAACGCAATTATATTGTTTCCAAACTGATGGCCTTGGGCATGATACCTGCAGCCTGGGTCATCGGCGGCCTGAGCGTTCTGATCAGTTATCTGGCAGCGCTGCTTGCGAAGGCCACCCCGGCGCAAATTGTGTTGCGCTATATTATTCCCTATGTGATGATTATGATTCTGGTGACCGTCGTTTACCGGATCATCCCCACGGTCAAAATTCGTTTTTCCGTGGCGCTGACCGGCAGCGCGGTTTTTGCGTTGCTTGTGGAAATCGCCAAACAGTTTTTCACCTGGTACATGACCAATTACACTCGCTACAACGTCATATTCGGATCGCTGGAAACGGTTGTCATTCTGGTTATCTGGGTTTTCTACGTGGCGCTGATTTTTCTGTTCTGTGCCGAAATAATGTCCTCCTATGAACGGCGCGACATGCTGCTTCTGGAAAGAGCGCTGCTCAAACCTCATCATTCCCTGTTAAAAGTGGATGCGCGCCTCTTCCAGAAATTCGGCCGCGCTTACGCCAAAAACACCATCATCTTCAACGAGGGCGATCCGGGCTGCGAAATGTTTTATGTTCTCTCGGGACGCGTTTGTCTGGAACGCATCGATTCCCAGGTCAAAAAGACGCTGGCGGAAATGGGGCCGGGTCAGTATTTCGGCGAGATGGCGGCGCTGATCGACGTCCGGAGAACCGCCACGGCGCGCGCCATGGAAGACAGCCATCTGGCGGTCATTGACAACCAAACGTTCCAGAACCTGATTTGCGAAAGCCGGGAAGTGGCGCTGGCCATGCTACGTGAATTTGCCGCGCGCCTGAAAAATTCCAACGCCGCCCTGGAAGAATTCAGCGATCTGAGGATGAGACTGCTGATCATCATGCACTGTCTGGATGACCCCCGGGCGACTCTGGAGGATCACATCCAGCGCCTCGCCCGGCTAACCCGGAAAGAGCCTGCGGAAATCAGGAATGTCGTTCAGGAGCTTGTCGATAACGGCATTCTGATCGGCAAAAACAATCAGGCCTGGGAGGTCGTCCGCGAAAAAATGTGGTCCATGTTTAATTCCGGAACATGAAAAACAACCCTCCGGAAGAAACAGAAAAAGTGTCTATAACCGGCAAGATGCGCCAATGAGGATACGCAAGGGACCCACAGATGGATACCGGCTTGACAGGCCAGGCAATCTTTGAAATAAATTTCCAGACAAAAACCTTCAGGATCCGGCTGCCATCAAGGTCATGATTAAACCCTGAAAAGGAACGCCATGCAGAAAGAATTTTTAGCCCCCACCGAATTTATTGAAAGTGATTCGCCGGACATTCAGTCCCTGGCGAAAAAAGTCTCAGGGGAAGCGGCAACGCCCCGCGAAAAAGCCGTCAAACTTTATTACGCCGTCCGCGACGGCATCTATTACGATCCCTACCGGATCGAACNNTTCGATCGCAGGGCATTCCCGCCAAACTCCATTTTGCCGATGTCCGCAATCACCTGACCACGGAACGCCTCAGGAAAGTGATGAAGACGGACATCTTTTACTATCACGGCTATAATGATGTATGGCTTGACGGCCGGTGGCTCAAAGTCACGCCGACTTTCAACCTGTCGCTTTGTGAAAAATTCAAAGTCAAGCC
>DNYQ01000103.1:0-3387 GCA_003506745.1 Syntrophaceae bacterium | reverse complement strand
AAATTCTGGACGACCGGCGGGTGTCCGCGGGCGAATCCGTCCTCCACCTGCACTCCCACGATGAATCCTTTCACGCGGCGGTTCTTCCGGATGTGGTCGTCTGGCCGCATACCACCGAAGAGGTCAGCCGCCTGATCCGCTTTGCCTGTCAGCATCAAGTGCCCGTCACGGCCTGGGGCGCGGGAACCAGCCTGGAAGGAAACCCCATTCCGGTAAAGGGCGGAATGGTCATGGACTTCAATGAAATGAACCGGGTTCTTGCCGTCCGTCCGGAAGACTTTCAGGTGGATGTTCAGGCCGGCGTGATTTACAAGGACCTCAACAAAATGCTTGCCCGCGACGGTCTTTTCTTTCCGCCCGATCCGGGCGCCGCGGCCACCATCGGCGGCATGATCGGCAACAATGCCAGCGGCATCCGCTCGGTCCGCTACGGCGCCACCAAGGATTACGTCATGCGGCTTACAGTTGTTCTGCCGGGCGGCCCTGTGATTCACGCGGGCAACCGCGCGCGCAAAAGTTCATCCGGCTATAACCTCCCGGCGCTTTTTACAGGATCGGAAGGCACGCTGGGCATCGTGACCGAGGCCACGCTGAAGCTGGTCGGCCTGCCGGCAAACTTCATGGCCGTGCGGGCCACCTTCCCCGCCGTGCAAAACGCAACCTCGACGGTTTATTCGATCATGTGCGCGGGGCTTGCGCCAGCCGCCATGGAGTTTCTGGATGCCAACGTGGTGCAGGTGCTCAACGCCGACCGCGGATTGAATCTTGAAGAAAACCCCACGCTGCTCATGGAATTTTCCGGGTTCAGCGAACAGGGGCTTGTCGAAGAAATGACTTTTGTGGAAGAGATTTGTCAGGCCAACGGCGCGCTCTCCCTCGACCGCGGGATCGGCGCCGAAGAGCGGGCCAGACTCTGGGAATTCCGTCATCAGACCTATGAGTCCATCAAGCGCCATCACATCGGCCTGTTCCCCCTGATCATGGACGTGGCCGTGCCGCTTTCACGATACAGCGAGATGGTGGAGTTCAGCAAAAATGAAGTTCGGCATCTGAGGGCCTACCTCTTCGGTCATGCCGGAGACGGCAACATCCATGTCCATGTGATGGACGATCCGCGGGACAAAAAACGCTGGGCGCGTGTCGAGGAAGCCACACGCAGCATCGTCATGAAAGCGCTGGAATTCGAAGGCACCTGCACCGGTGAACACGGCATCGGTATCGGCAAAAGCCGCTTTATGGAAACGGAACATGGGGAAAGCCTGGCTCTCATGAAGCAGTTGAAGGCGCTCTTCGACCCGGATAATCTCTTTAATCCCGGCAAATTTTTTCCGTAAGAAATAATGAACAGACCTTTTCGAAAGGAGCAGTAAAATGTTTGAACAGGAATATCAGGACAAACTCACCACGCCCGAAAAAGCCGTGTTGTCTATTCCGGATAATGGTTTCCTGGCGCATGGCAATTTGCAGGCGGAGCCGCCGGCTCTATTAAAAGCCATTGAAGAGAGGCTTCGCTCCAATGATCTGAAAAAACTCAGGGTTTTTCATCTTGGAACCAGCGTGTATGCCTCAAAGACCATCCTTTCGCCGGAAATGGTTGATTGCGTTGAGGCCTATCTATGGACAAAGCAGGCTATTTTCCCTTTGGCACCTCGGTTGATATCACGTCCAGCGTATGGAAACGTTCGAAACTTCGCATTGTCGAAGTAAACCGGCACATGCCCCCGCGTGTTCGGAGGCGCCCTGCTGCACATATCGGATGTGGACAGGATCGTCGAGATATTCCTCTGCCCTTGGAGATCATGAAATGATGGAATTCATGAACGATAATCCTGCCGTCGAGGGATACCCTCTTTCCTATACGAACGATCCTGAAATTATCGCCCGAAACGATAAAATGATTTCCATCAACGCCACGCTTCAGGTGGACATGACCGGCCAGTGCAATTCCGAGTATCTCGAAGGGGCACAGTTTTCGGCAACCGGCGGCCAGCTTGATTTTGTGCGCGGCGCCTTCAATTCCAAAGGCGGGAAGTCCATCCTGACGTTTCGTTCCACGGCAAGGAACAACACGGTTTCCAGGATCGTTCCCCGGCTGGACTCCGGAACCATCGTCACGACGCCGCGTATGGACACGCACTATCTGGTTACGGAATACGGCGCCGTCAATCTGAAAGGCAAGTGCATGAGGGACCGTGCCCTGGCCATTATCAGCATCGCCCATCCTGATTTCCGCGATGAACTCATGCGGGAAGCTGAAAAAATGAGGCTTTTTTGATTTAAGCGCAAGCGTCATGCAAGATGCCATATTCAAAGGATTATTGAAGGTTCGCGGCGGGCAGCCATTCCTGTTGGGCGATGACGGCGTCCGTTATCTGGAAGGGGAAAAAATCTGGAGCGGTTATTTGGCGCACTGGAGCGGGAAGAAGGTATGCGCCCGCAGGCTGCCGCAGAAAGATTATGAGACGGGAAGGTCCATCCTCATCCTGTGGCCCGACGAGCCCGCGCCCNNCGGAAGAATATTTTTTCCGGCCGGCGCTGGGTGAATTCGCTCCGGACCCGGCGAGCGGACGCGACAATACGGGAGATCCCCAAAGGCCTTACTACGACAAATTCGGCAGGCTTTTCATGCGGACGATTCATGTGCTGAGCATCACCGGTCTGGACGAGGCAAAGCTTTCACAATTTTTCTTGGGTGAACTGAAAAAGATCAGAAGCACGCCGCCCGATCCGAAAGAGCCCGGCAAGTACCGGGACTTTCACATCCTGACCCGCAGCTGCGCCACGATCATCCGGGACGGATTTCAAGCACTGGGGTTTGCGAATGTCCGGGGCGTCTTCCCCCGGGATCTCTTCGTCAGCATGGCTTATTTCTTTTTAAAACAGCTTCGACAGCCGAACATACAGGCTTCCCTTCATACGCTCCCGCAACTTATCGTCCCCGAGGCCGCCCCCAGCGCCATGCCGCCATTGTTGAATCCACGAAACAGGTTCAGGTTCAGAACTCTCAGAAAAAATATAATGCCGGATACCTCCGGCATCTATGGTTGATCCTCCGGGTATGGGCTTCCATTTTGAACGCATCGGGAGTATATGGCAGTGACAGAATCCGGTGAAAAAACAAAAAGGGAGGCTCTTGTGGAAAACAGGCAAAAGGAAGGATTGGAAGTCAGTCGCCGGGAAATGCTGATCTTGTCCAGCGGCATGGCTTGCAACATAGCATACCGGATCGAAAAAGCCGCATCCCCGTTAGGGGTGCGGCTTTTTTCTTAGCGGGAAGGCAGGAAAATCATTTCTTTTTTGAAGCCGCCTGGCGCGCAACTTTCGTTTTGCTTTTTACCCCTTTCGCCGCCGGCTTTGCGCTCCCGGGCTTTACCGCTTTCTTCCCTG
>DNYQ01000172.1 GCA_003506745.1 Syntrophaceae bacterium | reverse complement strand
AATCCATGCCGACTTAAAACAGCCCGGGCTTCCCTTAGCGTGGCCATGCCCGGTTTGTGCTTTCTTCCATCAAGCGCGTGAATCTGATCCACGACAGCTAATCCCTTTTCATTGAAATCACTCAGAACAATTTTCCCGGACGGCGAAAGAACCCGGATCAGTTCATTCACAGCCAGATCAACGGAAGCAAGATGATGAATAATATTAACAGCAAAGATCGCGTCATAAGAAGCGTCCGGGTAGGGGAGGCGTTCCAGATCGGCCACATCGAAACGGACATAACCTACCAGGCCGTGATACGCCAGGTTAAGGCCCGCATACCATTGCTCCGTCGCCGAAATATCAAATGTTGTGAAATGAAAGCCTAGCCGCGCCAAAGCCAGCGAAAAATAACCTTTTCCCGTGCCGGCTTCCAGGATATTGCCTGAAAAAGGACACGCCTTTTCAATTACATAATTTCGTTCTTCGTCAATATCGTATCCANNTTTTCCATTGTTTTTTCACTATTTACCCGCTTTTTGCGCCGATTCTTTTTCTGTTTCGATAAGATAATCCGTTATCTTTTTATAGTTTTCATCGGTATAAGCTTTGAAATATTCGCGGTTTTTCTTATAGGCTTTGCCCCATTCATTCATCAGATTTTTACCATCCGCCGGAACCCACTGGGCTTTTTCCAAAAAACGAAAAATAATATTTTCGGTTTGATCCTGTATAATCGTCATAGCGTGAAAAGTGTTATCGAAGGCTGTTTTATTAAATTCCATCAATTGTTTGGTGATTTGCTTTGTATCCATTTTGAACCTCCCTAATGAATTGGTTGTTTAAAGATTACTATTTCAATACCGCGATAATATCTCTCGCCCCTTTTACGCGATCGCCCACCTTCACTCGAATCTCGCAATTTTCGGGAAGAAAAATATCCACCCGCGAGCCAAAGCAGATCAACCCGTAACGTTGCCCTTTTTCAACGACATCGCCTTGTTTTACATAACAAATGATCCGCCGCGCAAGAATTCCGGCAATCTGCTTTACGAGAATTTTGCATCCGTGGCCGACGATCACCATCGATGTCTGTTCATTTTCCAGCGACGCCTTTTCAACGGCCGCAATATTAAATTTCCCTGGTTTATAATCAATGTTTTCCACAGTTCCCCTGACCGGCGCACAGTTCACGTGCACATTCAATACGGAAAGAAAAATACTGATCCGTTTGACGTCCTGATGAAGATAATCATCTTCACGGACATCTTTAACGGCCACCACTTTGCCGTCGGCCGGCGAAACCACCAGATGATCGCCTTGCACAACAGCCCGGCGGGGATTGCGGAAAAAAAAGAGCATAAACAGGGTCAGAATCAGCCCGGCCGCCCCCGCGACGATCCAACCCAGCACGAACAAAACTATCGTCAAAACGGCCAGCGGAATGATCAGTTTCAATCCTTCAAGCGCAATCGGTGTTTCAAGTTTGGATGACATAGGTTAACCCTTGCCCGTTGAATCAGTTTTTTCAGGAATCGTTCCTTTTTTTCCTGACCTTCCGGCGCTTTCTTCCGGGTAATAATTCCCCCAGATCGGATCATTCCCATATTGACGCCACCACCATCGGTTATAGTCTTCCCAAAAATCCAGAATTCCGAACTCCTCTTTCATCAGCAAAGCGAATGCTTCATTAATGGCCTGCATCCGGGCGTGCGCTTCTTTTGTTTTATTAATGTCCGGATGCCATGTTTTGGCCATGTCGCGGTATTGCTTTTTGGCCTCTTCCGGCCCGTCCTGCCTGGAAAGATTTAATAAGCGTCGGGCGGCGTTTATTTTAGCGTTCCGATTCATCGCTTCCTCGTTGCCGGATGTCCCGTCTTTTCGGGCCTTCCATCACATACAAAGCCGCCAAGTCCGGATCCTGGCTTGGAAAAATATTTTCACCCTTTATGCCCAGCAGATATTCCGTTTGGATGAGAAAATCTTTACGAATGTCTTGTTCAATTCGACTCAGGTTCGTGTGGCGGATCAGGTTGACGTAGGAATCCGGGTTCAGGCGCATTGCTTTATAAAAAACAGACCGGGGGTTGAGCAGCATGATGATGATTTTGCCTTCCGGCCTTAAAACGGCGGCCGTCCGTTTAATCGCCTTTGGGTAATCCTCGATGAATTGCAGAGACACAACAAAGATCGCGGCATCGAAGGACGAATCCGGGAACAACATATCCTCGGCCCGGCCGGCAACAGTTCGAACACCGTCCGGCGCACACCTCAGGGCTTCCTCCGATATATCCAGGCCCGTCACATGAAGTCCCCTTTTCACCAATTCGCCTTCGATCATGGCAGGGCCGCAGCCCACACTCAGGATGTCCCGGCTGTTTTGGAGGTGAACATTCAGATACTCGACTTCGACCTGAAAAACCTTTTGCCAGAAAGCCTCCCGGCAGATTTCTGCATATTTATTTGCCTCTTTCGCATCCTTCATGGAAACGTTACCGCCTTCTCATGTTACCTTGTCCGCAAGTTTATAAAAGAGCGTGCGCCTGTTTCTCTGCGTGGCAACGCGCTTAGCGCTCATCAGTTTCTCGATCCTTTTGGCTGTATCGTGGGGGTGAAGATTCAGGCCCAGGGATATCCCTTCCAGTGTGCAGGGTCGCCGGGCCAGAAGATTCAGAATATCGGCGTCGGTTGTATCCGACGCGGCCGTGCCAAAAGCAGCCTCAGGCGAAGCATTTTCCAGGATATCGACCGGGCCGGAAAACAAGCCGGCCAGTTTTTTCATTTGTTTCGGATCCACGGCACAGGCAAAATCCTCATAAGCCGGACGGTTGACGGTGCACAATTGAATTTTTTGAGCGCCGATCTTTTGAGCCCAGGCCGCAATTTTTTTGACTTCCGAGGACAAGCCGGTCACACCGGACACCAAAAGCACTTCCAGCCAGAGGCGTCCGGAATAACGTCTTGCAAATTCAACCAGCCCTTCAGCCATCCGCTCAAAGGTAATGTCTTCGTGCGGGCGGTTGACATACTCAAAAAGAGGAGCGTCGCCGGCATCCAGCGACGGAATCACCAGATCCGCCTGCAAAAGCGATTGACGGACGTCCGGCAGATACAACAGCGACCCGTTGGTAATCACCGCCACGGGAATATCCGTCATTTCCCTGATTTTACAGATCAGTTCACCGATGGAGGCGTGCAAGGTCGGTTCCCCTGAACCAGCCATGCAGATATAATCGCAGCCGGCACCCGTGGAAAGGTTTTCCCGGACCTCCCGCAAAACATCCGCCACCGGAACATAATCGCGTCTCTCGGTCGTTTTGTTTGTTGTTTTGCCCAGCTGGCAATAAATGCAGTCATACGTGCAGGTTTTGAAAGGCACCAGATCAACACCCAGAGAGCGCCCCAGCCTTCGGGAGGGAACAGGGCCGTAAAGATATTTAAAATCCTTTGAACTCATTTTCTAATCTCCACAAGACGACTGCCCGCACCGGCTTGTCGCGCCACAGCAGGTTCTTCCAGTCTCTTCCAAAGAGCAACTTTTGCGTGAATCACGCAGGCTTTGCCCTTGAGATTTTAAAATAAACCCGCTGCCGCCGCTCACCATCCTCTGGACATCTCCTCCACATTCGGGACACTCTTTGAGCGGCTCGTCTTTCATACTTTGCCGCCGCTC
The DNA here is from genome assembly GCA_003506745.1 of Syntrophaceae bacterium. GTDB lineage: Bacteria > Desulfobacterota > Syntrophia > Syntrophales > Smithellaceae > UBA8904. The sequence goes on along the minus strand of DNYQ01000172.1, from coordinate 1,469 downwards.
AAAGCGCACATGGCAACGATTGCATTCATATTCGTAAGTTGGCATATTTACAAGCTCCTTGTCTTTTCAAATTCTGCAGCTTTTGAAATCAGACTTTGAAATTGGTTCCGATATTCCGGCAGCGCGTCCACCATCAGAATGCCGCGGGAATAAGCTTCGGCTATCCGCCGGTCGTCGGGTATTTCCAGCAAAACGGGAATGTTTTCTTTCCCGCAATAATCGTGTATGCGGTCGTCGCCGCTGCCCATCCGGTTCACGATGACGCCGAAAGGGATTTTAAGCTCACGCACCATATCCACTGCCAGCGCAAGATCGTTCAGGCCAAACGGCGTGGGTTCCGTGACCAGCAAGACCAGATCGGTGTCCCGAATGGCGGCAATCACCGGGCAGGATGTTCCCGGAGGGGCATCCAGAACCGCCGGCATATTATTTTGCAGACGCTCTTTGACCGCCCGGATCAGCGGCGGCGACATCGCCACGCCAACGTCGAGACGCCCGCCAATAAGCGTGATGTTTTCTGAGCGCCTTGTTTCCACTACGCCGATGCGCCGGCCTACCTCCGAGATGGCTTTTTTGGGGCAGACCCTTGTGCAGCCGCCGCAACCGTGACACATTTCCGGGAAGATCAGTGGCGCTGTTCCGAATGTGACAATGGCGTGGTACTCACAAAACTTGCTGCATTCGCCGCAACCGTCGCAAAGCGCTTCGTCCACCTGGGGAATTGGAATCGTAACGATTTCTTCTTTGACCTTGTTTCCCGCAAGAAACAGGTGCGCATTGGGCTCTTCCACGTCACAGTCCAGAAGCTGAACCGGGACACCCATTGTACGGGCCAGATTGACTGAAACAGTGGTCTTTCCGGTTCCACCTTTGCCGGAAGCAATTGCGATTCTCATCACACGCCTCCATCGGACAAGGAAATAGGGTGCTTTCCGTTTCCTTCTTTAATCCAGAGCAGGGGGAAAACGATGTCGCTAGTGCAGCAAGGAATCCAGACGGCCAAAAATAGAAAGACCGCAATCAAAATGGCGGTTACAACATTGATGGATGTGCCCAGCGCCATAAGAATATGAAACAGTGACGCCCAGGTGCTTAAAAACACGTGGATCGCATGGGAAAATTTCGTTTTTGGGCGTAAGTATCCTAACGCTATGCCGGCGAACGCCAGCGGATTTACCAGCCACCATTTTTCGATAAAGCCCAGATGAACGCCGCGGTGAGGCATGTTGAGCAGCCATTCACCGGCAAAAGGAATAATCGAATCACTGAGTGTGGCAATGCCCACAGAACCCAGATATCCGATGATGATTGTGGGTATAATTTCTCCTTTTGAATGCAGCCGGTACATGGCGGTGGTTACTAAAGCGCTTATCATAACGTGGAGCGGGTGCATCGTCCAGAACAGTGTGGACGAAATCTCCCTCGATATCTGGAATTGAATAAAAGCGGCCATAATGACAATGCCTGTT
>DNYQ01000037.1:11299-13941 GCA_003506745.1 Syntrophaceae bacterium | reverse complement strand
TCATCCTTTTTTCCAGGATCTGGAGGCTCATTTTAATGGAGGACAGAGGATTGCGCACTTCATGAGCAATCCCCGCGGAAAGCTGACCCAGCGCCGCAAGTTTTTCACTGTTGTAAAGTTTCTTTTCCAGATTTTTGAACTCGGTAATGTCTCTTTGCACCAGAATATAATGATCGGTGCCGACCACCGGCGTGGTGGTAATCAACAGATTGACCTTTCGTCCGTCCTTTGCCGTGGCTTCAATCTCATAGGGCCGGTAAATGCCCCTCTTGGCGTCTTCCCACCTTGCCGTCAGGAATTCCTGAATCTCAGGAGCGGCAAAATCCAGAAAATGTTTCCCTTTAAATTCCCTTTGTGATTTTTTCATGCCCGCGCTGACAAAGGTGACGATGCCGTCCTTATCGAGCTCATAAATGCGATCCGGCAGACTCTTGACGATGGATTGCAGATAATTATAAAGCCCTTCTATCTCGCGTCGCAGCTCAATATTTTCAGCCAGCTCGTTTTGCAGGGTTTCGGCATATTCCTGCAGGCTGCGCGTGAGCTCCTGCTCGCGTGAAATATCCTGAAGCGTTTCGATGGCTGCAATGATATGGCCTTCTTCGTCATAAATAGGCGCCGCCAGAAAATACAATTCACGGCTGCGGCCGTTAAGATTCTCAAAATGATCCGTTGCTTCATAGGCACCAAGCACTTTGTCCGATTGTTTTGCCTTTTTAGATCCATAATATTTACTTAAACCTTCTACATCACGGTTGATGATCAAATCAGCAATAACCGGCCTTTGCACTGAATAAAAGGGTTTGTAATGATTCTCCGTACCGAGCATTTTCTCGGCTGTATAACCGGTCAGCTCTATACACGCCCGGTTCCATAAAATAACTTTATGCTCATTGTTAATAACAAAGGTAGGGATCGGCGAACCTTCGATGATACCGTCTATTGTTTTCTTTTCCCGCAGAAGCTTTTCCTGCCAGTCCTCGCGTTCTTTGTGTCTTGCCCGCTCTTCTCTTATCCGCCATCTTTTGCCTTCACGGAAAGCAAAATAAATTCCAACCACCACAATCACCAGAATAAGGATCAATGCGCTGAAAAGCGTATACAGGAATGTGGTGCGCACGGGAGCAATGACACGACTGTAAGGCGCCGTTACCAAAACATACCATGTATTTCCGGCAATTCGAAGCGGGGAGTAGGCAATAACACTTCTCTGCATTTTATTATTATTACGCTGGAGAACCTTCGCATCCAGGTGTCTGCCGCTGTCGGAAGGAAACAGGATTTTCCCCCCTTGATTATCTTTAGCCAGATCGGCAATATTTTTCCCGATAAACGACGAATGGGGGTGCAGCAGTACCTGCCCCTGTTGATTTAACAGCCACAAGTCTCCCAGCTGATTGTCCTTAATCTGCTTTTCACCCTCCTCCATAAGCGAAGCCAGGGAAAAAGACACCATCCAGGCGCCGGCAAAAGTATTGTTTTCACGCCAGACAGGATAACCCCAGATTAAATACCAATCCTGTTTTTGAGGAAGAGAATTTTTGGGCAGTTTATCCGATAAAGCCAGATTTAAATATTGTCCCCTCTGAAATTTTACAGCCCTGAAGTGGCTCGCCAGATCAACTGCGGAAAGAGCGCCCTGCGGCAGAATAAATCTTATTTTTTCGTTGGCATCAAATACCAGCACCGCCTTGATTGCATTTTCCCATACAGGATAAAGCACTTCCATTTTCCAGTAATCTTCTTGTGTCAGTTTTTTCCCGTTAGGATCAAAGAATGAAAACAAGACAATATTTTTTTCCACCTGCGAAAAAATCTCTGTTAACCGAACCGATGCGTTCTGAGCGGATGCTAATTGCTGACGGCTGAATAAATCAACCATTTCCTTTTCACGGGCATTGTTCACCGTCAGAGCCAGCAGGAGGATCAGAAGAATAACAATAATACCTGCCAACCAAATGCGTATACTCAATACTTGATGCAGAAGTCTATATGCCTTTATGAGCAAAGTCACTTAATCTTCATTATCCTTATGATTTTCTTTTTGAGCTTGTTTGATTCCGATTAAGACATAAACCAGGATTGCCGCTGTAAGTGAAATAAGCAGCTTTGCCAAGCCGCTTTCTAATTTTAAAAGATACGTACAGATAAGCCAGACAATCGGATAAGTAACGGCGGTTAAAATTTCCTGCATGTTAATCCTTTATAAAGTGGCTTCTTGATATTGTACTGCATTATACTAGCTTAATTTTAATCGTAACGACATTGGCTTAAAATTTCAACAGAAATATAAAATAGATTTGTTCCGGTGCAGACCGTGACATCCCTCTTTCCTGCCTAGTGGAGCCCTGTTGAATGTTTTATACCGGGCCATTGAACAAAACATTAAATCGAAATTAAATTTAAACAAATTTCCTTTCTGTTTCACCGGAACATTTCATTCTTTTTTACATCGGCACCCGTAAACGAAGTAAAGAAATGTTGATAGATTACAGGGGCTTTTTTTGAACGTTCGAATTCTATCCGTTCCATTTTTTAAAAACAAGCTGCTTAAATCAAAGCAATGGCACATCTCATGCAATAGAGCGGAACGATATTGTTAATTCCTCTTTGCGTGGTATGGAAAATATGCTATGTGAAAT
>DNYQ01000037.1:0-11286 GCA_003506745.1 Syntrophaceae bacterium | reverse complement strand
GGAAAAATCATGATGACCATGCTGGTTGGTATGGCCATGGCTGAGTCCATCGCCATTTATGCTTTGGTTGTTGCTCTGATCTTATTGTATGCCAACCCCTTCAAGGCTTTCTTTTTGGGTTAATGTTTAATTCAGTTAACTTTAAATCAAGAAAGGTTAGGGGGAACTCATAATGCCAGAAACTAAAAAGGATAAGAAATCATTACCTATCGCAGGTATATTCTTCCTGCTTATTGTAATCCCCTTATCGCTGATGGCGTTTTTAATCGCTAACGGAATGTTTAAACTGGGGGTTACCATAAAAGAGAGGGCGGTTAACGTTCTCGATGTCAAAGCACAGGAAGATATAAAAGCGAGAGCCGTCAACACAGCGAATCAAGTTGCCAGCCTCCTGATGGAAAGCAAAAAAGATTTGCAAATCGCAACCATCATTCCCTCAACAGAATCTGTCTATAAGCAGTTTGTTTCTGAAAATAAGAAACCGCTCTGGATCAAGAAAGACGGCAAAATCCAGCAAACGCTGGCTCCGCTGTACAAGGAAATAGCTCTGATTGACAAAGCCGGCAACGAAAAAATCAAAGTCGTCGACGGTCAGGCATGGCCTTCGGGAAAACTGGTTAATGTCAGCAATCCGGCCAATACAACGTATAAAGCAGAAGATTATTTTGCCAAAACAAAGAATCTGAACAAAGGCGAAATCTACGTCTCTCCGGTTACCGGTTGGTATGTCAACAAGGCGGCATTCGATAAGGGAGAGCGTTTTTCCGGGGTCGTCCGTTTGGCGACACCCATCTTCAACCAGGAAGGCTTCGCGGGAATCATCGTGTTGTCCGTGGACTATCGTCATCTGGCCCAGTATACGGATCAACTGGTTCCTACCCAGGCGGAAAGAATCCTTGAAACAGACGCTGCTACCGGTAATTACGCTTATATGGTAGATTACCGTGGTTTTGTCATTTCTCATCCCGCTGATTTTCATATCGTTGGACTCAATGCTGACGGAGCAACTGTTCCAACTCTAACGGCTCAGAACGCAAAAGAGTTGGCCCAAAAAGGCGCAGAAGCGTTGAACATGTTCCAGTTAAGTTTTCTTGATCCCAATATATTTAAAATCACAAAAGAAGCCTCACAAGGGAAAATGGGAGTTTTAATGTATAAATTTGGTGGAAAAACCAAGTTCGTCGCCTATGCGCCGATCAAATTTTATGCGTCAAACCTTCCCGAACCTACCGGCTTTGGATGGATAGGCCTTGGGCTGGAAGTCGAGAAATATAATGAAGCGGCCCTGAAGGTATCGCAAAATATTGAGAAGGAATCAAAAGCATGGACAGCAACGGTTATTTTAGTCCTTATTGTTGCCATGGTTATTCTGTTCTTCATCATGCTGCTCTTGGTTCGCGGAATTTCCCGTTCATTGCAGTCGGAAGTTCCGGAAGGTTCCGAAGGCGATCTGTCAGATCTTAATGATGACGATGATGACGACAAATAATTGGTTGTAATACCATATAAAAAAAGGCCGAATCGAAATTCGGCCTTTTTTTTACTGCAAGTTTTTTCTTAAGTATAGTGGCTAATCTCGTCAGGAAGGAGAGTCAAATGAAACTTTTTCCCTTCGTGCATTTATTTGCCTTGGCAGCCGGTGTCGTCATTCTCCTGTTCGTAAAAAGAAGATACCCCAAAGTACGAAACTGGGAATTAATCATCGTATACATCCTATTCTTCTTATTGGTGGCGGTCTTTTCGGAGCCGGGGTTGGATTTGATAAAAAGGTTTATAAATCTTATTCAAGTATAGTAAATGACGCCTGTGTCATAGCCAGCCAGGCATAAAAGGCTTTTAAACACATCCATATTTTTAATGTAGATTGAGTGAAATGAAGGGTTACCTGATAGGGAAAAAACAACCAAAGGAAGACAGTAAACAGAGTTTCAAAACACTGAGCGGCGTTTTAATGTTATCAGCCTGGGGTCTCGCCATGGTGGTGTCCTCTTTCCTGTTCCTCTACCTTGGTTATCTCGTGGATGAAATTCTGGGAACAACACCGAATTTCATGCTGTGTTCTTTCTTTCTGGCCATCGGTCTCTGCGTCTGGAGGCTTTATGCGGAAGCAAAGAAAAGGGGCTTAGGATTATAATCTTTATAATAAACAGGCGCGAGAGAAGATCATAAGCCGAGTTCTGTTCCACGTTTCGGTTACCCTGGACGCGGCAATGATCATTCATCTGGGACGGCAGTTGCCTGCCGCCTCTAGCGACACTACCCGAGAACATCAGGCGGGCCGCCCTTAAACGTTCTCCTATTTGGTCTTGCTCCGGATGGGGTTTACCATGCCTTTTCCGTCACCGGAAAAGCGGTGAGCTCTTACCTCGCCATTTCACCCTTACCCGCCATTTGGCGGGCGGTATATTTTCTGTGGCACTTTCCTTAGGGTCGCCCCCAGTCGCCGTTAGCGACCATCCTGCCCTGTGGAGCTCGGACTTTCCTCCGGCAGATAAAAATCTGCCCGCGATCATCTGATCTTCTCCGGCCTGGTTCTTATCTTACAATTGATTGGATTTTCTTTCAAGCAAACTTAACGACAGGTCTTATACCTGAACCTTTTGACCTTTATCCTTGAACCTCTAACCTTTATGTTCATCAATGGCCAGATTGGCCAGTTTGTCCGCTTGCGCGTTGTGGCAGCGTAATACGTGTTTGACATGAACGGATTGAAAAGAAGAAAGCAGGCCGCGGACTTCCTGCATTAAGATTTTCAGATTTTCATTTTTTACTTTNNCCGTCGCTGAATAACTTGACCGCTTTCTTTTCCATAAAAATCCTATTCGGACTTTTCCTGATTTTTAAAATACATGATGCGGTTACAGTTGGGACAACTGAGCAGATCATCGGAGCGCTGCAATTCGTTGTAGAGCTGCGGTGGAATATTCATGTGACAACCGCCGCAAACCGCTTTCCAGACGGGAATCACCCCCACGCCGTTATTGCGCTTTTTCACTCTTTCGTATTGGGCCAGGAGATTTGCCGGAATACTCTTTTGCAACCCAATTCGTTTCTCCGTCCAAGTCACCGTATCCGCGTCCACGGCGTTCAGATCATCCTCCATTATTTTCTTTTCCTTTTCGTGCTCGATTAAGGCCTGCTGTAAAGTTTCATCATCTTTTTTCACCAGCACGGAGAGTTTATCCATTTCGTCCATGATCGCGATGATTTGTGATTCAATATCGCCGCGCGCTTTCTCGGCTGTTTCAATTTCCTTGAGCATGGCCTGATATTCTTTATTGTTTTTAACTTCCAGCAGTCTTTCCCTGGTTTTGATCATCCCGTCGCTGAGTTTTTTGATATGGGCTTCGCCTTCAGCGCGCTTTGCCTTGAGTTCATCATACTTTCTTTTATTGAGCGCAATATTTTCCGTATAGATTTTAAAATCATCTTCCATCTTGCGAATTTTTTCCGGCAGCTTAATTTTTTTGGCGGAAAGTCCGACCAACTGCGAATCACATTCCTGTAAACTGATCAACAGCAACAATTCTTCTTTCAATCCCGTTCTCCTTTGTTATTTTAATTCCCTATATCCGCAAGCCTCGCGCATAAAAAAAATGCACCGCTTGGGGTGCATTTTCAGATCGTCCGGCTGTGTGCCTGATTCTGTGTGCCGTGAAATGACAAGAGCATGGGTCGGATCGCGGCTGTCAAGGCGACGGCTTTGTCGCAACAACTCCTTGCCTGTGAATATTTCTCTTTTCCGATCATCATGAAGGTTCCGTTTTATGAAATTTGGTGGGCCCACCTGGAATCGAACCAGGGACCTACCGGTTATGAGCCGGTGGCTCTACCAATTGAGCTATAGGCCCGCCATTTTTTCAGCATTTGCGCGGATCAAACCGGCATCAGGTTCGTTGAGATATACCCAATTCCGGCGCTTGTCAATCTTATTTTCCCGCGCGCTTTCGTGACGCACTTTTGCCTTCCTTAGGTGTTTCCTCTTCAATTATTTCCGGTTCTTCGATGTCGGACTCCGGGACCTCCACCGGCGCCGTTTCATCCGAAACCGCAGCGCCCAAACGATCGCTGATCCCGAAACGCATGCGCAGAACTTTTTCCTCGCGCGGCGTAAGCGTGGACAGGATTTTACGCGTCTGATCCGCCAGATCCATGCTGATCGTGGCTTCCGAAGGGGACATGATCTTCTTGTCTTCGATAAAGTCACCCAGATGACTGTCCTCTTCTTCGCCGATCGGCGTTTCCAGAGAGATCGGCTCTTTGGCAATTTTCAGAACTTTGCGCACCTTCTCCAGGGGATATTCCATTTTATTGGCGATTTCCTCCGGGGTCGGTTCGCGTCCCAGTTCCTGCACCAAATAGCGCGAGGTCCGGATCAGTTTGTTGATCGTCTCAATCATATGAACGGGTATGCGAATCGTGCGGGCCTGATCGGCAATGGCGCGTGTAATGGCCTGCCGAATCCACCAGGTCGCATACGTGGAAAACTTATAACCGCGCTGATACTCAAATTTATCAACCGCTTTCATCAGTCCGATATTGCCTTCCTGAATCAGGTCCAGAAACTGCAAACCGCGGTTGGTATATTTTTTGGCGATACTGACCACCAATCGCAGATTGGCTTCCACCAGTTTTCTTTTGGCAATCTCCGCCTTGGCCTCGCCGTCTTCGATGGAATAGACGACCGTCTTCAACGTGGCGGTCGGAATCCCCACCTCCCGGGCAACATGCTTGATGCGTTTCTGCGCTTCCGTGACGGCGGCCTGACTCTTATGCAGCCAGTCGACGGAAACTTTCGCTTCTTTCGCCGCCTGCCGCTCGTCTTGCTTTGATTTCTTCATTCTGGACCAGGCCTTTTCCATCTGCGTGAGAGTCAGGCCGGATTCTCTTTTAAAATAATTGACCACCCTTTCGGATTGTTCTATCTCATCCGTAAAGAATCTCAACCGGGCGATAAAACGGTGCATCTGTTTCTTGCTGAAACGAATTTTCCGGCAAAGCGTAATAATATTTTTTGTGTTTTTCGCCAACTCCGCCGTCAACAACTCGCGTTGTTTGGGCTTCATGGTTTTGGATTTAAGCTTTTCATGCAGGACTTTATTCCGGTCGTTGAAAAGTCGAATGCGGGCAATCAGCCGGAGGACCCTATCTTTATGCTCGTCCTCTTCCATGAACCCTTCTTCGTCTTCGATATTATCCACGACATTTTTAACGCGGATTTCACCGGACTCCAGCTTTTCGCCGATGCTGAGCACTTCGGCAATCGAAACCGTCAAACTGAAGATCGCCCACATGGTCTCGCGGGCGCCCTCTTCGATTTTCTTGGCAATCTCCACTTCGCCTTCACGGCTCAAAAGTGAGACCAGCCCCATTTCGCGAAGATACATTTTCACCGGATCACCGGTCTTGCCCGCGCCGGGCACCAGCGCCAGGGCTTCCGGAAATTTGGACGGCAGAACATCTTCCACCGGCTTTTTCACCACCAGTTTTTCACCCTGCTCCATATCAATAATATCGATATTCTTCTCTCCAAACAGCATAATAATATCATCTATTTGATCCGATGAATTAAGATCAGGCGGCAACATGTCGTTGACGTCATCGTAGGTTAAAAACCCTTTTTCTTCCCCCAGTGAAAGCAGTTTTTTAAATTCATCGGATTGAATTTCTTTGGCCATTTGGCATCCCCCAAATTTCATTGTTTTTGAACATATTCTTTTTCTTCCTTCATCACATTCTGCTTTTGGCAGGTGAGTTCACGGGTCAATTCCCCGTTGCCGCTTTCCTGCGCCTGCCTTAATTGAAGCTGAATGAGACGCTTTTGCTCTTTATACCATTTTTCACGGATTCTCTGAATGTTATCGGCAAAATTGCGCTCCACCATGTGATCATCGGTGGGAGGCGCCTCCATGCTCAATTTATAGATGCTCTCCCGAAGCGGCTTGTCTTCGTCCGACGGCAGGATAACATTGATATCAACATACCCGAGCAGCTTGTAGTTCTCAATAATCTTTTCACCCAGACGCTTCAGCGCAGGCTCCAGAAAATAATCCAGTATTTTTTCACTTTCCACCAGCAGGGTTTTTTGCGGATACTCCAGCATCAACCGGATCAGGTTAAATTCCAGAGGATTCATCTTTATTTTGGATGATTCCTTCCTGACGGCAACACCGGTTTGCCCATAAGTTGCTTTGCGGTGAACCTCTCTTTTCAATAAGGTCTGATCAATGCCCAATTTTTCCGCAATACGCTTGATGAAAAGATTTTTTTCAATTTCATCATTGATTTTATTGATAAATTCCATCGCCGTTTTCACCAGGTCACGGTTTTCTTCAAAGGTCGTGCCGTCACCCAGGACGTTATCAATATAATAATCACTGATGGCCGGCGCAACGGCGATCAGTTCATCCAGTTTTTCCCTGCCGTATTTTTTAATATAGTCGTCCGGATCGCAGCCCTCAGGAAGAATCAAAGCCCGGGCATGCATATTCGCGCCTAAAAAAAGCTCCAGGGATCGGTCCAGCGCCTTTAGTCCGGCCGCATCAGGATCAAACAACGCCACCACATTCTGCGTATAGCGCCGCAAGAGCTCCAGATGGTCCCGTGTCAGCGCTGTGCCCAATGTGGCAACCACATTTCTGACGCCCGCATTCCAGAGCGATATGGCGTCAAAATACCCCTCCACCATCAGGCAAAAACCGCTTTGACGAATCGCATCTTTGTCCTTGTTCAGTCCATATAAATTTTTGCCTTTGGTATAGACCGGCGTCTCCGGTGAATTAAGNNGCCGCGGAACCGGTCGTAGTAGCCCCCCTCCTTGCCGGCAATGACCAGCCCGGCCTGCTCGGCTAACTTCAGCGACAAGCCGCCGCCTTCGATATCATCCGTCAGGGAACGCCATGTATCCGGCGTGTATCCCAGCCGGAATTGTTTGACGGTTTCTTCGGTAACGGCCCGTTTTTGCAAATAATCCCGTGCAATTTTCCCGGCCGGAGATGACAAATTACGCGCAAAATGCTGCGCCGCCCTTAAGTTCAAATGAACAATCTCATCGTGCAGAGATTCTTTTTCCCGCCCGTCCTTCCCGAACGTCCGCACAGGCAGGACGACACCTGTTTTCTGGGCCAGGTGCTTAATGGCTTCGGGAAAGCTTTTATTGGCGATTTTCATCAGCAGGGTAATGACATTGCCCCCTTCTCCGCAACCGAAACAGTAAAAAATCTGTTTTTCGCGGTTGACCGTAAACGAAGGCGTTTTTTCCTGATGAAAAGGACAAAGCCCCAGATAATTTCTGCCTGCCTTTTTTAAAGTCAGATATTCGGAGGCAAGCTCGACAATATCCACCCTGCTTTTAATTTCTTCAATCTTGCTGTCATCAAAACGCACGAATGATTGCCTTGCCCGTTTTAGTTTTTCCGTTAAAATGATGGATATCCGGTCTCATTGGGACAGGAGCGCTTTCACTTTTTCCCCGGCGGCTTTTCCGTCCGCTTTGCCGGTAATCTGAGGCACCAAAACCTTCATCACTTTGCCCATATCCTTGACGGACAGGGCGCCGACGTCGGCAATCGCTTTTTTGATGAGCGCTTCCACGTCCTCATCCGACATTTGCGCGGGCATGAATTCCTGCAGGATCTTCAGCTCTGCCTCTTCCTTTTCCACCAAATCCTGCCTGCCCCCTTTGGCGAACTGCTCAATGGAATCTTTTCTCTGCTTCGTAAGCCCCGTCAGAATCTGCATGGTTTCCGTTTCATTGAGCGGGCGCATCAGGTCTATTTCCTTGTTGTGTAACGCTGTTTTCAGCATCCGAACGGCGGACAGCCGAATTTTGTCCCTGGCTTTGGCCGCCGCCACCATGTCTTCATTGATTTTGGCATTCACATCCATATTTTTCTACCTCAACTTACCCCAATTGATCTTCAAGTTTCCTGCCGCCCAACAGATGCATATGCAGATGAAACACCACCTGCCCTCCGTCGGCGTTGCAATTAAACACCGCGCGGAATCCGCCGTCGGCTACTTTTTTTATTTTGGCGACATGCTGCGCAGCCGCGATCAAACGCCCCGCGATATCCGTATGGCTTGCATCAACGTCCATCAGTGTCGCGATATGGTTTTTCGGAATCAGAATGACATGCACCGGCGCCATCGGATGGATATCATCAAAGGCCAGAACGTCGTCGTCTTCATAAACTTTCGCGCAGGGAATATCTCCCCTGATGATTTTACAAAACACACAATCCGTCATATTTCCCCTCTTTTACGATTTGATCAGGCCTCCTGCGTCCTTGCAATGGCCTCTTCCAGAACGATCGCGCCCGTGTAAAGCGCACGACCGACAATCACGCCATAGAAGGAGCAGTCCTTAACCGCGAGCAGGCGGTCGATATCGGCAATCGTCGCGACTCCGCCTGAGGCGATGACGGGAATGGACACGGCCCCGGCCAGCGCCCGGGTTTGCTCGACATTGACGCCGGTTTCCATGCCGTCACGCTGAATATCCGTATAGACGATGGCCTGAATCCCGCAATTTTCATAGCGCTTTGCCAATTCAACCGCATTTTGGCTGGTCTTTTGCGTCCAGCCCCGGACAGCGACCCGACCATCCAGCGCGTCAATGCCCAAAATGATTTTTCCGGGGTGGGTTTGGGCTGCCATCTTAACAAATGCTTCGTCCTGAATGGCCGCCGTGCCTAAAATAACGCTCGATACGCCGTTTTCCAGATAAGTGCTGATCGTTTCCATGTTCCGGATGCCCCCGCCGACCTCAATGGGAACACAAACCGATTTTGCAATATCGAGAATGACGGATGCATTGCGCGGCAACCCGGCAACCGAACCGTCCAAGTCAACGATATGAATCCGCTTTGCGCCTTTTTGAGCCCAGAGTCTGGCCATGTCCACGGGATTTTCGGCATAGACGGTTACCCGGTCAAAATCACCCTGCGCCAGACGGACGCATTGTCCGTTTTTGATATCGACCGCCGGGATAATGAACACCCTGTGACTCCTTTGGAGAAAATGGTTTAGACGATGGACCGGAGAAATTTCCGCAAGGCACCGGGTCCCTATTTCAATTCAGCGCTCAAAGCCGGAAAAAGTCTTAAAAACGTCGTCAACGCCCAACTTCGTCAGCTGGCGGGCGGTCACCCATTTGGCACCGCCTTTAAAAAAAGAAGATACCTGAAAAACATCTTCCATCAAGGATTTTTGTGTTTTATCAAAAATACCCCGCCAGATCGTGCTGCCATCCTTGACGGCAATCAGATGAATTTCAAAAGCTACCGCCGCCGGGCGCTCAGCGGAATAATCATAGCCGACTCTTTCCCGATAACGGTACAGAAAGCCGGCAACCATCACATCCGCATGCAGTTCACTTGCGGCCTTTTGAAAAACCTGCAGCAAAGGCTGCTTGAGGAAATCCGCCGAAACCCTCCGATAAACACCCGCTACCCTTTCCTGCGGGATAATTTCCACGCCTTTAAAATCCCTCAATTTATCCGTAACGATTCCCTCAAGAATTTTTTCAGATCCTTTAACGATCGCGCCGCTGGAGTTCACACTTCCGCAAATCGGACATTGAACGGTTGAGGAGTCCTCCTCCGGCACCACCGTTTGAAAAGGCATCACCGCTATTCGCGTTACGTTTTTATCGACGATCTTTGCCTCGTCCTGCGCCTGAAGCGTCAACGGCGCAAGAATAAAAAATCCCAAAAGCAAGACCGCGCAGACAATTTTCTTTATCGGTAAAATATTTTGCAATGTAGGACGCCTGATCTTTTCCTCAGAGTGTTCCTTTGGTGGACAGAACACCTGATATTTCCGGGTTGATCGTCACCGCCTGCCTCAGCGCCCGGGCAAAGGCTTTAAAAACAGATTCAATAATATGATGACTGTTGCTGCCATACACAAGATTAATGTGCAACGTAACGCCGCTGTGATCGGTGAAGGCTTTAAAAAACTCCTTGACCAGGGCGGGATCAAACCCGCCGATTTTCCGGCGCTCATACCGGACCTTGTAAATCAGATAGGGACGGCCCGATATATCAATATCCACACGGCACAGGCACTCATCCATCGGCACGGACGCCGAACCGTAACGATGGATGCCGGTCTTGTCACCCAGCGCCTCTCCCAGAGCCTGCCCCAGACAAATGCCCAGATCCTCCACCAGGTGATGATCGTCGATTTCCGTATCCCCTTTGCTTTTCACCACAAGCTTGAACTGACCATGGCGGACAAAAAGATCCAGCATGTGGTTTAAAAAAGGAATGGTTGTATCGATCTTACTGCCGGCGGATTTATCCAAATCAATATCCAGCGCAATATCCGTCTCCGTTGTTTTTCGGACAATCTTTGCTTTTCTGGCCATACCTGACCTCCGGATTATATGACTTTATTCAAGGGATATTCAATAATGCCTTCGGCTCCGGCATCCAGCAGCCGCGGAATCAAATCCCTTACCACACCCGTATCAATGACGGACTCGATGGCAAACCATTCTTCGGAGTAGAGGCTGGAAATGGTCGGCGCTTTCAGCGACGGCAAAAGCTTCATGACCCGGTCAAGATTGGCCTTGGATACATTCAGCTTTATACCGACTTTGCCCATCGCCAGGAGCGAGCCGGTCAGCAACGTCCGAATCTGCTCTATTTTTTTACGTTTCCACGGATCATCCCAGGCCGCACGGTTGGCAATCAACTGTGTATTGGTTCTCATCAGCTCATGGACTATGCGCAATTTGTTGGCGCGAATCGTTGAACCGGTTTCCGTCACTTCCACCACCGCGTCCACCAACCCGTCGACAACCTTCGCCTCCGTCGCCCCCCAGGAAAATTCCACGCTGACCTTAATATTTTTTTCGGCAAAATAGCGCTTGGTGAAATTCACCAGTTCAGTCGAGATGTGTTTACCTTCCATGTCTTCAATCGAACGGACCGGCGAATCATCCCGGACCACCAGCACCCATCGCGCCTGACGGGTGGAAACCTTCGAATAAACAAGATTTTGCACCGCCACCACATCGGAATTGTTTTCCAGAATCCAGTCAATGCCGGTCAGTCCCAGATCCAGGTGGCCGTCTTCGATGTAACGGGACATTTCCTGAGCCCGCACCAGTGTGCAGCTAATTTCCGGATCATCAATATCGGGAAAGTAGCTGCGGCTGTCGTACGTAATCCGCCAGCCGGCTTTTTTGAATAAATCGACGGTATTATTTTCCAGGCTCCCCTTGGGAATGCCCAATTTCAGAATATTCATTTATAGACATCCTTCGGATCAAAAATC
>DNYQ01000051.1 GCA_003506745.1 Syntrophaceae bacterium | reverse complement strand
TCGCTTGTTTCCCGCCAGGGAAGCGGGCGGCGACGGCGCTTGTACCAGGCAAGCAGCCGGCGGCTCAGAAGCGTTTTGATTTCGGCTGCGTCTTTGATCATGGGCCATCGCTATTTAATCAGTTTGGCCAGGCGGCCCCAGCGGACATTCTTTTCTTCCGAATTCCAGGACCAGTAAATGATAAAGGCTTTTCCCTGAACATCCTTCAAATCGACAAATCCCCAGAATCGGCTGTCCAGACTGTGATCGCGATTATCGCCCATGACGAAAAGAGCTTTATCGGGAACGATGACCGGGCCGAAATTGTCGCGCGGCTGCGTGTCAGCGGGATAAATCGCATCATCGTCGTAAATGCCGAAGGGATCCGTATAAGCCTGATCATTGAGGAACAGCTTTTTGTTTTTCATTTCGATTTTGTCGCCGGCCGTTCCGATGACGCGCTTGATAAAATCCTTGGACCGGTCCAGCGGATAAATAAAAACGACGACGTCGCCTTTTTTCGGATCAGTAACGGGAATGATGGTTTTCCTGAAAAACGGAATTTTTACGCCGTAAATGAATTTGTTGACGAAAAGATGATCGCCGACCAGCAGGGTCGGAATCATGGAGCCGGACGGTATTTTAAACGCCTGGACAACGAAGGAGATGATAAAAGCGGCGATCAGGAAAGCGGTCAGCACCGCTTCGATAAATTCCCGTATTTTTGATTTTGCTTTAGCCGGCGGCGATGGTTTTTCCTTCATAACAATTCAATCCTCTTAATCTTTCATGCGATAATTGAAGGAAGCAATGATGTGCAGACGGGACAACTCGTATTGGCCGGGCAAAGGCTGGAAAGGCGCGGCGGCATTGACCACGTCCAGTGTGCCGGAATCAAGGCTGTCAAAACCGGAAGAATTTACCAGTGTAATCTGTGTCAGAGCGCCTCCGGCGTCAATGGACAGTTTAATCACCACCACCCCTTCTTCATTTTTTTCATACGCAGCGGCCGGATACTTCCAGATGCGCAGGATCTTTTTTTTCACTTCCGACAGATACGCCGCGTATTTGACGTCGGCGGAGCCGATATCCACCGTATCTTCTCTGGCGGTTTCCGGAGGCGGGTTTATGCTTCGGTTATTCCCCGCCGGCCTTTTTTCGTTTGCCGGATTTTCCTCTTNNAATCATATACGGCATTTGCCTCAAAATCAACAATATGATAATCAAAATATGATTTTGAAGAAAACGGAGATTTCTGATGCCGACGGATCAAGACTACATGAAAATGGCTCTTCACGAAGCCGGTAAAGCCTTCACGCAAAACGAAGTGCCGATTGGCGCGGTGCTGGTGCAGGGCGGTCAAATCGTGGCGCGGGCGCACAATGCGCCCATGGCCGCAAACGATTCTTCGGCGCACGCGGAAATGCTTGCCATTCGCCGGGCCTGCGGGAAAATCGGCAACTACCGCCTGACCGGGGCCGAGCTTTATGTGACCCTGGAGCCTTGTGTGATGTGTGCGGGCGCCATCCTCCAGGCGAGACTGGCGAGGGTTATTTTCGGCGCGCGTGATCCGAAGGCCGGCGCGGTGGTTTCCCTCTATCACCTTTTAAACGATAACCGCCTGAATCATCGGGTGGATGTGACGGAAGGGGTTTTGCGGGAAGCATGCGGGGAAATTTTGAGTAGATTTTTTAAGGAAAAGAGAGTAAGAGCCGATTCGGCGGATCAATAAGCCGCAAAGGGATGTCTGAGAGGCCAAAGGAGCACGACCCTCGTGTGTAAGCCCGCAAAGGCGTAACGCAGGTTCACCGGACGCATGCCGGGCGATTTAACCGCTCAGTTCATAAACCATTGATTTATGATAAGGAGTTATAACTAAAAATAAGCGGAGAGATGTCTGAGAGGCCGAAGGAGCACGACTGGAAATCGTGTGTACGCCCACAAAGGTGTACCGCGGGTTCGAATCCCGCTCTCTCCGCCATTTTCTTTTAAATCAATGTTTCATATCTACAAATTATAAAGCTAGAGAGAGCCTCATTACTAAACAAGGAGAGTTACCGAAGTGGTCGTAACGGGATCGACTCGAAATCGATTTAGGGGCCACAAGCTCCTACGGGGGTTCGAATCCCCCACTCTCCGCCATGCATCTCAAAATTTGGGTTGATTCCTGCCGATTTATCCATTAAGAGTCTGGACAAGGTATAATTTTTTTTATTATGGCCGGGTCCCGTACAACGAAGGTTTGTGAACCCCGTCAGGTCCGGAAGGAAGCAGCGGCAGCAAATCCCTTCGTGTGTTGCGGTCAACCCGGTCACCTATATATTTATTAAATTCCAAGGCTTACATAAACCCATGACATGAGGTTCATTTGGAATATCTGGTTTTAGCCCGAAAATTTCGCCCGCAAAAATTTGACGATGTTGCGGGCCAGGAGCCCGTGGTCCGAACCCTGGTGAATGCCATCGGCCAGGGCCGCGTCGGACACGCCTTTCTATTTGCCGGTCCCCGAGGCGTCGGAAAAACATCCGTGGCGAGAATTCTGGCCAAATCGCTCAACTGCGAACAGGGGCCGACGGCTGCGCCCTGCAATGTCTGTCCAAACTGCCGTGAAATCACGGAGGGAACCTCGATGGATGTGCGCGAAATCGACGGCGCCTCCAACCGGGGCATCGACGAAATCCGGGANNTGTCAGTGCTATGATTTCCGGCGCATCTCCCTTTCGCAGATCGCCGCCAATTTGAGCAAGGTGGCCGGGAAGGAAGGCATTACGATCAGCCCCACGGCGCTTTCCTGGATTGCCGAAGCGGGCGACGGCTCCATGCGCGACGCCCAGAGCATTTTCGATCAGGTCATTTCCTACGCCGGCATGAATATTTCAGACGACGATGTGGAAGACATTCTGGGGCTTGCCGACCGGAAATATCTTTTCCGCCTGTCTGAAGCGGTGCTGGCCCGCAACGCCTCCGCTTGTCTGATGATTCTGGAAGAGGCCTATCTGGCGGGCATTGATATGAAGCACTTCTATGCGATGCTGCTCAAGCATTTCCGCAATCTTCTGCTGGTGAAGATTGCCGGGGACGGCGGTTCGTCTTTTGATATTGCGCCCGAGCAGGTGGAAAAGCTCAAAAACCAGACGAAAAATATCTCCCGCGAAACGCTGCAGCATTATCTGGACATTCTGCTGGCCGAAGCCGACAGCCTTCGCCGCAGCCAGGAAGTGCGCATGAAAATTGAAACCATCCTGGTTCGCATGGCATATCTTGCGCCGGTCATGCCGGTGGGTGAAATTCTGGCCGCGCTGGAATCGCTGGAGCAAAAGCTTCAGCAGGGTCTGCCGTCAGGCGGCAAGGTTGACGCCGGGCCGTCTCAGGCGAAGCAACCCCCTGAATATGAGCCAACCCTCCGTGTTCGGGAAGCGGCCGATCCGCCGCCGCCAAAAATAATCTCAGAGTCAACGGAGGTCGGTTACGCCGCAGCCCCTGCGCCGGGAGACGATCTCAAAAAATTCATCAAAAGAGAGCATCCGCCGCTGGGGGCGAAAATAGATGCGGCTGAAATTCTGGGATTGGAAAACGGCTGTTTGACGCTGGGTTTTCCCAGGGGTTATATTTTTCTCGAAAGCCTGATGGAAAAACCACAAAAGGAAGAGCTGGAAAGAATCGCGGGGATTTATTATTCACAAAAAGTTTCTTTGAAGATTACAACCATCGACGCGCCAAAGGCAAATGGCAACGGTGGCGGGCGCAGCGCCAAGGCCAATCATTTAAACGACATCAAGCGCGAAGCGGTGAACTCGCCGCTTTTTCAGAAGGTGCTTGCCGAGTTTGAAGGCGCGGAGCTGGTGGAAATTAAACCAATCACGGATAGAAAACAAGGGGGATAAACACGTGCACAACATCGGCAACATCATGAAGCAGGCCAAAAAGATGCAGGAAAAAATCGGCCGGCTCCAGCAGGAACTGGAAACCAAAACCGTTGAAGCGCAGTCCGGCGGCGGGATGGTTCGCGTGCTGGTCAACGGCAAATTTGAAATCGTATCGCTCAAAATTGAAAAAGACGTCGTGAATCCGGAAGACATTGAAATGCTTCAGGATTTGATTGCGGCGGCGGTTAATGAAGGCGTCCGGAAGTCACAGGAGATGGCTGCCTCGGAAATGTCCAAGATCACGGGAGGACTGAGTATCCCCGGTATGGGCATGTAGGGCGGCCCATGAAATCTTACGCACAACCGATTAAGCGCCTGATTGCCGAGCTGGCCAAGCTTCCCGGCATCGGCGAGAAGACGGCCGCGCGCCTGGCCAATTATATTTTGCGCGCCACCCCCGAGGATGTGGAAAAACTGGCGGAAAGCCTGGTTGAAGTGAAACGGAAAATCCGGCTGTGCCGGACTTGTCTCAATCCGACCGAAGAGGAGGTCTGTCATATCTGCAGCAATCCGGCGCGCGATCAGCACGTCATTTGCGTTGTTGAGGAACCGGATGCCCTGGCCGCCATTGAAGAAAGCGGCGTCTTTCACGGCCTGTATCACGTTTTGCACGGGGCGCTGGCGCCGCTGGACGGCATCGGTCCGGAAAATCTGCGCCTGGGCGAGCTTTCCAAGCGCATCAGTGAAGGCCGTATTCAGGAATTGATTCTGGCCACCAATCCCAATGTGCATGGTGAAGCCACGGCGCTTCTGATTACGCGAATGTTCAAAGATGCCGATATCCGGATCACACGCATCGCCATGGGCGTGCCGATGGGCGG
>DNYQ01000276.1 GCA_003506745.1 Syntrophaceae bacterium | reverse complement strand
TTTAATAATTTGCAAGTCCCTAAGAAGATTTTCTTTGACCATCCGGCGCATCAAATCGGAAACATCCTGGACGTGAACACCGTCGCGAAAACGTCCTTCAAATCGGTCGCCATCCAGCAGCGCCATGAACAACTGAAAGTCCGTTTCTTTGCCGTTGTGCGGGGTTGCCGTCATGAGCAGGAAATGCCGGGTAACCGTCGAAAGAAGCTGTCCGAGCCGATAGCGTTTGGTGTATTTCGTGTCCCCGCCGAAAACGGTGGCTGACATCTTGTGCGCTTCGTCACAAACAACAAGGTCCCAGCGGCAATCGGGAGCTTGAAGCTTTAACTGGACATCTTCGTTACGCGCCAGCTTGTCGAGCCGATCAATCACCAGGTCGGTTTCCATGAACCAGTTGCCGGTGCGCGCAGCCTCCAGTTTATCATTGGTGAGTATTTCAAATGGAATATGAAAGCGACTCCAGAGTTCGTCCTGCCATTGTTCGGCAAGACTTCCGGGGCAGACAATCAGGCACCGCTGCAAGTCGCCACGGGCAATCAGTTCTTTGATCAGCAATCCTGCCATAATGGTTTTTCCGGCGCCAGGATCATCGGCCAGCAGATAGCGCAGAGGCTGCCGAGGCAGCATGGATTCGTAAACGGCCGTTATCTGATGCGGCAGCGGTTCAACAATTGATGTATGAATGGCAAGCAATGGATCAAATAAATAGGCCAGGCGGATACGTCGCGCCTCGGACGCCAGACGGAACATTGCACCATCCCCATCGAAACTCCAGGGCCGTCCCTTCTCCACAAGTTCCAGGCGCGGCTCGTCATGCCGATAGAGCAGTTCATTGGCCAGTTTCCCGTCGGGCGTCTTGTAAGTGATTTCCATGGCCTCTGAGCCATACCACTGGACACTGACAATTGTTATGTGGCCGTTTGGAATAATGCCGGATATTGCTGCTTTAGGTTGAATTTCTTCGAGTCGTATCATTGCGGATCCGTCAAAAAAAGTTGTTGTTTCCCTTTAGCACAGAAGTCTTGAATATCATCAGAGATCATAACGGCCATTCAGCATTCTCCCAATGCATTCGACAAGCTCAACATGACAATAATGGTAAATTACTAATGTTTACGAAAGCTTACAACTTCACGCGCCAAATCCCATCAGGCTGAGCATGCCCAATTCTTCTTTGCAGGCCTGGCAGAGATTCTGATCGTCAAGCTCACCGGTTGACGTTTCCTGGAGTTCGCCCAAAATCTCCGCCGCATTTTTCATGTCGTTTCCCTGGATGGGTTGTCCGCAGTTGCTGCAGGTTTTCATACACCTATCCTTTTGATTATTCAAGGGTCATCGGTGAATCAACTATAAGCTGGCCTTGTTGCCTATGATTTGGTTTGCCTTACGATCTCCAACCGTCCCACTTTTCACCCAACCCATCACCCAACTCTCCTCCGACCTTCTCGCCCTGCCTATTTCCTTTTATCTCCCCTCATCGTGGCCACAAGCTGCCGACCCTTTTCTGTAAGCCGGTATTTTTGCAGACGGCTTATGGGTTTATCTGGAATAGTGTATTCAATTAGATTTTCATCCATTAGTCTCTTTATGTCCCTTTTCAAATATCCTGTTTTAGATTTGAGTCCAAGTTCTGACAACAGTTCACTTGCCGATGCCTCTGAGCGTGACAGAATAAAAAGTATTCTTTCTGACTGGGCCTTCAACTGGGCCTCGACTTGGGCCTCCCGGGCTTTGTCTGCTTTGCGGAAATGGACGGACAATCCCCCAAACTGTTCCCAAAATTCCGGCTCGGGCAGCCCGGCTTTTTTGCATTCGTCCACAATCTTGATGGTGCCGCGTCCCCAAGCTTCAATCATCCCCGCGATTTATCAATCACACTTACCAGTTTTTCTATTAGCGTCAGCGCGTCTTTATCGAATTTGGAAAAGGCAAACCATTTTTTGCCCAAGTCTTTCAAGGATGCGCCGAAATGATATTATCAATTACGACAATGGATTTACGGGCTGTACGAATCAGGTCGGAAACAAATTGATAGGCGTCGAAGATCTGCCCGTCAAAGAAAATGCCCTGCTTTGGTTTAATGCTCTTTGCTTCAATGGCGTTGAAAATCTGTTCAAATTTTTGATCAGCATCCGCCTTGTATTCGATTTGTTTTCTTTCCACTGCGCCTAGACGCTGAAACAATTCTGCGTTGGAGGCCAGAAACCTGCGCATGGCGACAAAGGCATTGATAATCTGGATGCTCATCTGAACGGCCTTTGCACTTTTCAACACCCCGGACAGCATCGCTACCCCCCTGTTCGGTGAAGACAAAGGGAAGATACCTTCGCCCGCCTTTTTGTTTTGAGGTCACAATTTGTGACCTCAAATTTTGCTCATATTGCAACGTCCCAACCTGGTCCCTCGCATTGTCTTCATCCTCTATTGTCACAATTTGTGATCTTAATAGATTATTTTCTTCTCCTGTCAGCCGAAAGCTGAATTCCCGTGGAAACCTTTCGATATTTCTCTTGACTGCCTGATTTAAAATTTTGGTTTCCATACCATAGAATCTTGCTAGATCGCTATCCAGCATGACCTGGACGCCACGAATTGTATAAATCCGGCTTTGAATGTCATCTTTTTTCATGATTTCATATTGGGCCATTGATTTGCACCTTTCACGCTGTTTCAAAGGCAACAAATTATGTGATACCTTTCGCACGTGTTAATGGCGACGGGGTCGATGTCTTTGAGGGTCGCGCGCTCTTCGATAAATCCGTCCCAGGAGCGTCCGGATTTCCACCGCCGGTGTTGGCAAAAGCGCAAATGGTTTTCAAACAGTTATCATTCCAGACCAGCTTGAATTCTTTGTTTTGATTTTCAACTTCGCTCATAATCATGGCCTTCAGCGTTCACGCGCCAAAACCTTCAGTATGAAGTTCCCCGCCGCAATCCACGGGGCGCTTCACTCACCATAATGCCATCTTTTGTATGGATTGCATGCGTAAAGTAATACTTTTCGTTACATTTCGCAAGCGATCCATACAGCCGGACGCTATTCGCTGCTGCCGGAACTGCCGGGCTCTATCCACGGAGCGGGCGGGATCGGCGGCATCGGTCAGCCGCATTTTTCCGTCTTCGGCAATCATCTTCAACCGGTTACATTTTGTAACCGGTTTACTGCCTTCCTTTCGTTTTCCTGGATGGGTTGACCGCAGTTGCTGCATGTTTTCATACACCTATCCTACCCGTTATTCAAGGGTCGAGACTTTTGCACAACGACATAAAACCAACAACATTGTAATTCCCCATAATATTGTCATTCCTCGCGAAGGCGGGAATCCAGGAATAATAAAAAACATGGATGCCCGACAGAGACACTCGGGCATGACAGAAAGAAAATCATTCCCGCATTTTACTGGCGGGAATCCAGTTATTTCAACGCTTACTGGATACCGCCCCGGTTTTCACCGGGGTGACGCGCCGGTATGACCAATAGGAGTAGTTTTTCAAAGCTCTTCTATCTTCAGCACGCGCTTCACTTTTATCTTATCGAATCAATAACCTTAAGGTCGCTGAAATAGGTTTTATACACGCCAATATCCCGTGAAAGAATACAGTCGGCCTGGACAAGAGCATGGGAGCCGATCAGAAAATCGGCCAGGACATGGAGCCGCTTCGTCAGGACCGCCTTGCACTGGGGGCAGGTCGCCTCAAAGGCATGGCCGCATTTGCCGCATGAAAACCGGTTTTTCACGCTTTTCCTTGCATATTCCGCCCATCTTGAACCGGCCGTATAGAGGGATTTATCATTGGAATAGACAAGGTTCATCCTGGTGTCGGCGAGAAACGACGCAAGTTCCTGATCGGAGGTAAATTGGGCCGCCAGTTCGGCGAAAACCACCTCGCAAAGGATAAGCTTCCCCTTGGATGAATGGTGGTCCAGAAGCTCCTTGGAGGACTCTCCGAAAGGCTCCCCCGGAATCAGAACATCGAGGATGATGTTCGTGTCAACGGCTGTTATCATGCCCGCGGGCCTCCCGTACCAAGTCGTCGCTTCGCTGTCCTTCCAGATGTTTCAGCCTGCCCACCCATTTGTCGAAGGGGGATTTGGTGACCACCTTGCTGATGACCAGCAGGTTATCCCTTTCCTCAAAACCCACATCCTCCCCTGGGTGGACCCCCAACCTTTCCCGGATCTCTTTGGGAATGGTGACCTGTCCTTTGGATGTAACCCTTGCTGTTATCATGGCGCACCTCTTAGTAAGAAATAATTATCCTTACTTTTAGTGTAAGGAAATTATCGCTTCATGTCAAGAATTATGACGACAGGATTCATCTAAATATTTTCCGCAAAGATGTCTTTTTTATGCCTCCTTCTTAAGGTTTGCCAGCCGCACGGTAGCGGTTGTTTTTTCTTCCTGATAATGCTTGAGCTTGTTGAGAATCTCCTCGCTCCATTCCCGGTTGTGGATGATCTTTTTCAGGGCGAACACATCCAGGTCCTCCACGTCGCCCCAGTGGCCTTCCTGTTTGAGAAGGCTGATCAGCTTCGCCCTTTCATCCGAATTTTTTGCCGGAAAATCAATATCTTTTCTGATGGAAACGGTTGCCTTTTTGCCGGAGCCGAAAACCACCTCCACGCCGATCTGTTTTGCGTAGTCGATGATGCCATGCTTTATCGCGTCGATCTTTTCTTCCAGTTCTTTCTTCTGTTCGGATAGAATTGAAAGCTCATCCACCAGACGGACGCCGTCTTCTTCTTTAAACTCTTTTGGCGGCAAGGCTTCCACTTTATACAGGTGCGCCCATTTAGGGCATTGAGTCTTTAATCATTGCTTCCATGTCTTATACCTCCCCTCTTTCGGCATTAACTTTATCCGTTCGCTTCTGATAGTTCAATGTCACAACGACAACCGTACGTCGCATTATTTTACTTTGGCCCGTTTTTTTATTGTTTTCTGTCAATAGAAGGGAGGGACAAGCCATGACCCGTGATAAAAAA
>DNYQ01000238.1 GCA_003506745.1 Syntrophaceae bacterium | reverse complement strand
GCCGCCGGTTTCGCCGGTCCGTACGCGGATGCATTCATCCATCGGCATGACAAAGATTTTCCCGTCGCCGATTTTGCCGCTGCGGGCGCCCTTGATGATCGCGTCCACGGTTGGTTTGACAAATTCGTCATTCACGGCGATTTCAAAGCGCACCTTGTCCAGCAGGTTCACTTCGGTGACCGCGCCGCGATAGTTTTCCGTATATCCGCCCTGCGCGCCGCAGCCGATCACATTCGATACGGTCATCTTCCCGACTTTGGCATCGGACAGGGCCTGTTTGACGTCCGTCAGCTTTTCGGGCTGTACGATGGCTATAATCATTTTCATATGCATTCTCCTTTTTCATGATGGGTTCATAGTGTTCATATTTCTATTTTGTCAGGAATCCCTGGAAATCAGGATAAGCCTTAGAACCGTGTTCGCCGAGATCCAGTCCGGCAATTTCCTCTTCACGAGATACTCGTAATCCCAGAGCCTGTTTAATAAGGAACCACACCAGCAGCGCTGCACAGAAAGTGAACGCGCCGACTGCGACAACGCCTATGGCCTGCGCGCCCAGAAGCTTGAAACCGCCGCCGAAGAACAGGCCGTTGCCTGTTGCTGTTCCCGTAATTTTATCCACGGCGAATAGACCGACCGCGAGAGTTCCCCAGATTCCATTGACCAGGTGGACCGACAACGCACCGACAGGATCGTCAATTTTCAGCTTGTCGAACATCAAAACCGCGAAAACAACCAGCACCCCGGCAATCAGGCCGATGATCGCCGCCGAACCCACACCAACGAAGGCACAGGGCGCGGTGATGGCAACCAGGCCGGCCAGAGCGCCGTTGATGATCATGGAGAGATCCGGTTTTTTCTGAAGCAGCCAGGAGACAATGGTCGAACTCAAAATGGCCATCGCCGCGGCGATATTGGTTGTCACGGCAATATGCGCAATGGCGCTTCCGTCGCCTACGCCCATGGTGGAGCCGGGGTTAAAGCCGAACCAGCCGAACCAGAGGACCAGGCCGCCCAGCATCACCATCGACATACTATGGCCGAAGATGGGTTTGACTGATCCGTCCGGACGATACTTGCCATAACGCGCGCCCAGCATCAGCACACCAGCCAGCGCCGCCCAGCCGCCGACCGAATGCACAACGGTGGAACCGGCAAAGTCAAACATGCCGAGTGCCGCCAGAAATCCGCCGCCCCAGATCCAGTGGCCGGTAATCGGATAGAGAACAGCAACCAGGATAAAGGAAAAGACGATAAACGATATAAACTTAATACGCTCGGCCACAGCGCCCGACACGATGGTGGCGGCTGTTCCCGCGAAAACCAACTGGAACAGAAATTTTGCCCACAGCGGCACGCCGGTCCAGTTGAGCGCCGCGTAAACGCCTTTGTAAGCTTCACCGATCGCCGGGCTGCTGTCCGCGCCGCCCACAAAGAGCAGACCTTCAAGTCCCATAAAAGGGTTGCCGTTTCCGAACATCAAGCCCCACCCGATCACCCAGAAGGAGACGGACGCGATGGCAAAAACAATAAAGTTTTTCGCCAGAATGTTCACCGTGTTCTTGGCCCGGCACAATCCGGATTCGACCATGCCGAACCCCAGATTCATAAAAAAGACCAGAAACGCGGCAATGAGCACCCACATGGTGTCAATGCCTACCTGCATGGATCCCTTCATCGCGTCGAGATCCGCTTTTGTCACACTTGGAGCCGGAGCGGCCGCAGCGGCGCTGGCAACCGCAGCCGCCACAGGCTGTCCCTGCGCGGTTTGTTCCGCCCAGGCCGGCAAGCTTGCGATCAGAACCAGCCCGATCAAAACCAGAAATACACTTTGCAACTTTTTCATAATAGGCCTCCTTATTAAAATTTTCCTACTGCTCTTCTTAAGGCAAGGATGATGCCAAACCGACTGATGATCGATTAACTATTGAAATTACTAATCATTTTCCAATAAACCGAGAGCATAAAATAGAACAATATTGTTCTATTTTGTAAATCGTAAACTAAAATGTGGGTTTGATTTTTTTGCCCGATGAATCTTGATGGCGGCATAGCGGTTCAAAAATGTTCTGATTTACAGGCTAAAAAGCAGAATCGAAGAGTGAGATTTGCACTATCACTATTTCGTCATCGCGAGGAGCGTGAGCGACGTGGCGATCTCTTTAAATATCAAATCAACCACCTCGCAGCAATCTGCGGAGAATTAACGCTCGCCCCGCCAAAGCGGGATAAATTTTTTATGGCACAAAAATTGATTTAAATTTGAATCAGCAGGTTCAAAATTGTTGACTGAATGACAGATGGATCGCCCAGGACATGGCCTTCTTTCTTCAAATGTTTGTTAATGCTTGCTATTTTAAAGATGCACGGAATTTGCGCAGCCGGTAATGAATTCAATCATCCGGTTTGCAGCGTACAAATTTGTTCCATCATGGAAAAGAAATAAGGAGAAAAGTATTATGGCGCCTTTCGCACAGGTCAGCACCGGCATAAACGGCCTGGATGAAATTCTGAATTATCTGCAAATGGGCGACAACGTCGTCTTTCAGGTTGATAATATTGAAGACTACAAAAAATTTGTCGATCCCTACGTAGAGACGGCTCTGGCCCGCAATCAGCGTCTTGTTTATATGCGCTTTGCCAACCATCCCGCCCTGCTTTCGGCAAGCCCCAGCATTAAAGTTTATAAACTCAATGCAAATCAAGGGTTTGAGTCCTTNNGAATTAAATACGGTGGCTTATTTCGCCATTCTGCGCAGCCGCCACTCTTTCAAGACCGTGGCGCGCATCCGGGAAACCACACAGGTGCTGCTTGATGTCTATAACAACAGCGGCAAAATCTGCGTCCATCCCCTGAAAGCCTGGAAGCGCTATACGCCGACCATGTTTCTGCCGCACATTATGGAAGGCGGCAAGTTTGTCCCGATTTTAAACAGCGCGGACGCCGCAAGCATCCTCCACTTTATGACCGACAAAAACACCACCAGCGGCGTGCGCAATCTCGATTACTGGGATCGCATTTTTCTTAGAGCCGGCTCCATCCTGGAAAATCCGGACGCCTTGCAGGAAAAACAGGATATGGTGGAGACGCTTTCCCGTGTTATGATCGGACGGGAAAAAAGAATCCTGGCCCTGGTCAAAGAATACTTCACGCTCGAAGACCTGGTGGAAATCAAAAAGCGCCTTATCGGCACGGGATTCATCGGCGGCAAATCCGTGGGCATGCTGCTGGCGCGCAACATTCTGCGCAAAGACCCGGCGCTGGACTGGCAAGCCGAGCTGGAAATGCACGATTCTTTCTACATCGGCTCGGATATTTTTTACTCCTATATGGTGCAGAACGGCTGGTGGAAACTTTTGATGGCGCAAAAAACCGATGAAGGCTATTTTGAAGTCGCCCGCGAACTCAAAAGCAAGATGCTGCACGGCGTTTTTCCCGACGAAATCAAGGAACAGTTTCAGCTCATGCTGGAATATTACGGCCAGGCGCCGATTATTGTCCGTTCCAGTTCGCTTTTGGAAGATGCCTTCGGCAACGCTTTTGCCGGAAAGTATGAAAGTTATTTCTGCATCAGCCAGGGAACGCCCGAAGAACGCTACCGGCATTTCGAGGAAGCCGTCCGCAAAATTTTCGCCTCCACCATGAATGAAGACGCGCTCACCTACCGCCTGCAGCGCGGCATGGCGAATCAGGATGAGCAGATGGCGCTGCTGGTGCAGCGGGTCTCCGGATCGCACCGCGGCGAGTATTTCTTTCCCGGTCTGGCGGGCGTCGGCCTGTCCTATAATACGTTTGTCTGGCAAAAGGGCATGGATCCGAAAGCCGGCATGCTGCGGATCGTTTTCGGACTGGGAACGCGCGCCGTCAACCGCGTGGAAAACGATTACCCGCGCATTGTCGCGCTCGACGCGCCGCTTGTCAAACCCTACGCCAAACAGGCGGACATCAAGCGATTCTCCCAGCATGAAGCGGACGTCCTGAATCTGCGCGACAACGAATTTCAGACGCTGCCGACTGCCAAGTTGCTCAGCGAGGATCTGGTGGAGCACCTGGATTTAATTGTCGAGCACGACACCGCCGCGGCCGATTATCTGCGCTCGGTGGGAAGAGACACCAAAGACGCCTGGATCATCACCTTCGATGAGCTGCTCTCCGCCACGCCGTTTGCGAAAACCATGTCCCTGATGCTCAAGACCCTGGAGCGGGTTTACCGCTATCCGGTGGACATTGAGTTTACCGTCAACTTTAATGCCGAGGGAAAGCCCCAGATTAACCTTCTGCAATGCCGTCCCTTCCAGACCAAGGGCCATTACAGCCGCGTGGAATTGCCGGAAAAAATCAGTAAATCCAAAATTCTGCTGAGGCAGGAGGCCAATTTTATGGGCGGCAGCATTTATCAGGCCATCTCCCGCATCATTTACATTGATCCCAAAGGATATGCCGGATTGAATCTTTCCGAAAAGCACGAGGTGGCAAGACTTACAGGTAAATTAAACAAGCAGATCGGAAGGCGTGAGGTCATGCCGACGATTCTACTGGGACCGGGACGATGGGGAACCACCACGCCGGCGATGGGCGTTCCGGTCACATTCTCGGAAATCAACAATATTACAGCCATCGGCGAAATCGCCTACCAGGACGGCTCCCTGATCCCCGATCTGTCTTTCGGAACGCATTTTTTCCAGGATATGGTAGAAATGGATATTTTTTATATGGCCATCTACCCCGAACAGGAAGGCGTTGTCTTCAATGCGTCCTGGATAAAAAAACAGCCGAATATTCTGGAGAATCTGATGCCGGATGACACACGGTTTGCCGATGTGGTCCGCGTCTGTGACGTCCGGGCAAAGGATTTACGCCTGATGTCGGACATCGTCACCCAGAAGATGATCTGTTTTATGGGAAAATAACGTGGGGCGAAAGGACTTTATGATCTGCAAAAAAATGATTGACCTTCTGAGTGGTTTAATTTGTTTGCTCTTGACATGCCGAATTTACATCGGACGTCGTCCGATTGATACCGAAGCGCCCGCGCTTATTTTTTTTCCGATCCAAGCCTGCCGGCTCAACTGCGGCTTTGCCGGCTTAATGACCTGCCGTCTGCATGCCACAATCCCGGAAAATCCGGCTGATCAAAACATCGCCCGCCTGTGGGAAAACGTCAAAAGCGCAGGCCGGAATATCTGCGGGCAATACCTGGGCGGCATGGAAACCGTCAATGCCATGGACAAAGCCGTATCGGAACTCAAACGCGAGGATATGCAGGAATTTCTTTTTTTCGAGGATGAGCGGACCTACCGCCTGTCGGGACTGGCCGGCGACATGAAGCAATTCATTGCCAAGGAGGAATCCTGGCTGGAAGGTCAGGCCGCCTTCATTAACTCTGTTGATCAGGAGGTCATCAACAGCCGCCTTTTGATGCTCAAGGATCTCTGCTGGATGCTGGAAAAAGATATTCTGGCCAATCTGCCGCGCGTGCTGGCGCTGACCGGCGCCGCAACAAACTCGGTTCTCACACCCGCCGCCTTCCGCAAATACCGGAAAATCAATTTGCTGCTCAACGCTCTGGACCGCCTGGAAGTGCGGGGCCGCGACTCGGCCGGCATTGAGCTTTCATTCCTGATCAACCCTGAAGTGATGCAGGACGTTATCCGGCGGATTCGGCAAAACGGTTTGGATCAGGATTATCAGATGCGGACGCAGGACGGCGATCTCCTGAACACATCCATTTCCGCCTCGACGGACCAGGGCGCCTTGCCGGGAAGCGCCTGTATTACTTTTACCTACAAAACTTTTTCCATTGTTGGAGAACTGGGGCGCAATGTCGCGGACTTGAGAAGCATCATTGGGCAGGATCGCATCCTGCAATGCTTTGCCGACGCCGAAACAGAATTTGAAACGGCGCTGACGCATACCCGCTGGGCATCCGTCGGCTCGATCACGGAGGAAAATTGTCATCCGCTCAACAACCATTCCCTTCGCCATGCGCCGCCCTTCTTCCCGGCATATCCAGGCAGCCGGGCGCACATTCATGCGGTTCTGAACGGAGACATCGACAACTATGCGGCGCTTCGTCAATCCCTGGAAAAACAGGGCGAACTGATCGCCGAACGGATTACCACCGACACCAAAATCATTCCGCTGCAAATTGAAAAATATCTGCAGGCCAATCATCATCTGTCGGAAGCCTTCCGTCTGGCCGTGAATGATTTTCAGGGATCGCATGCCATTGCCATGACCAGCCACTTGGAGCCAGGCAAAATGTTTCTGGCGCTCAAAGGCAGCGGCCAGTCCATTTACGTCGGCATCAGCAGCGATCAATACATGTTTTCTTCCGAACTTTACGGCGTGGTGGAAGTCATGCCGGGATTTCTCAAAATGAACGGCGAGGACGGCGGGCAGATTTTCATCCTTGACGCCGCGAAGGGGAATGGCGTCCGGGGCATTACCGCCTGCCGCTACGACGGCACGGCGCTTGAACTGACGGACGGGCTTCTGCAAACGGCGGAAATGACCACCCGCGATATCGACCGCGGCAGCTACCCGCATTATTTTCTCAAAGAAATTTCGGAAGCCGCCTTGTCCGTAAAAAAAACGCTGCGCGGCAAATACCGTATCTCTCAGGATGGTCCATCTCCGGCGCAGGTCATTTTTAACATGGGCCCGGATATAATTCCTGCAGCGGTGCGCACCGCGCTGCAAACCGGCGACATTAAAAAAATCACGGTCATCGGCCACGGAACAGCGGCCGTCGCGGGTCAGGCGGTGGCCGACGCATTGTCCCATTATCTCGAGGGCGCGCCTCTTCAGATCCATGCCCGCGTCGCTTCGGAATTAAGCGGCTTTGGATTAAAAGACGATCTGGCCGACACGCTGATCATCCCCATCACGCAATCGGGAACCACCACCGACACCAACCGGGCCGTGGCCATGGCCCGGGAACGCGGCGCGCATATTATTTCCATTGTCAACCGCCGGCAATCGGACATCACCGCCAAATCCAGCGGCGTATTTTATACCCTGTCTCTTATACACATCTCCGAGCCCACGAGACCGAGGCTGATCTCGTATGCCGTCTTCTGCTTGAAAAAAAAAA
>DNYQ01000016.1:4093-7198 GCA_003506745.1 Syntrophaceae bacterium | reverse complement strand
ATGACCCAGCCGGTTAATCAGGATGATTTTGAAAACACAAAAGACCGGGCAATCATCACGGTAACCGGTAAAGTCGTCGATAAATATGAAGAAAACGGCGAGAAAAGAATCCGGTGTGAACTTGTTGCCAAGGACGCTGAGGGCAGCAGAAAGCTCTCCGGTTATTTTGTGGCCGCGCTGGGCTGATTTTTTCCGGGGGATTCCGGCAGGTGTGTTGATGAAGGCTCGTATATTGGTGATTGATGATGACGCCGTTGCCTGTGAATTTCTCCAGGAAGTTTTGCAACGCGACGGTTACGACGTCGGCACATTTACCTGTGCCCAAACCGCTCTGAAACAAAATCTTGCCGAATATGATCTGCTGATGTCCGACATTCGCATGCCCGGTATGGACGGTCTGCAATTCCTGGGCGAAATTCAAAAAAAATGGCCGAACCTGCCCGTCATTTTGATGACGGCGTACGGGTCCCTGGAAACCACCATGGAGGCGATCCGGCTGGGCGCGTGGGATTATATCAGCAAACCCTTTTCACCGGAAGAATGCCGCGTCCTTGTTAAAAAAGTTCTGGAGCTTCGGGAGTTACGGAAACGACGGTCAAACGGGCCCATGGAAGCCATCGAAGAGGCGAAACTGATTGGTTCTTCATCCGCCATGGTTGAGTTCTACAAGCAAATCGCCCGTGTCGCCGATTCCCCGGCCAGCGTGCTCATTGAGGGCGAAAGCGGCACCGGCAAGGAGCTGACCGCGCGATCCCTGCATTCCATGTCGCCGCGCCGTCTGAAGCCTTTTGTCGTGGTGCATTGCGGCGCCATTCCCGACAACCTGCTGGAATCGGAACTTTTCGGCTACGAGAAAGGGTCCTTTACCGGCGCGGATCATCAGCATGTGGGTTTGATTGAATCCGCCGAGGGCGGCACCATTTTTCTGGATGAGATCACGGAAATGTCCACGGCGCTGCAGAGTAAATTTTTGCGGTTCATGCAGGACGGCGAAGTTCGCAGAATCGGCGGACATGATGTTTGCCACGTCGCCGTCCGCGTCGTTGCGGCCGCCAATAAAAATGTTGATGAAGAAGTTGCCGCAGGCCGTTTCCGTCTGGATCTCCTGTATCGCTTCATTGTGCGGCTGCGCATTCCGCCCCTGCGGGATCGCCGGGTGGATATTCCGCTGCTTATTGAGGTCATGCTGAAGAAATTAGGTTATCCTGATGCGCGGGTCTCGCCGGAAGCCATGGAATTACTCATGGCCTATGACTGGCCGGGAAATGTGCGCGAATTGGAAAATGTTTTGCAACAGACGCTGCTGCTTTCTCCTTTTGTGGTTATTCTGCCGGAAAATTTGCCGGACCGATTCCGGGGAAAAAGGGAAGTCAAGAAGGGTGTCGATCTGCCGGAAATGACGCCTCTGGAAGAAGCTGAACGCGAACAAATTGTTCAGACTCTGAAAAAAACAGACTGGAACCAGTCTAAAGCCGCCGGGATTTTGGGCATTGACCGCAAAACCCTGCGCATGAAAATCCGCCGCTATGGTCTGCAGGATGACAAGCAGGAAAATTAACAAGGAGCATCATCGGTCATTCTTAAAGAGAGCATGACGGTCGTGCCTTGGCCGGGTGTGCTTTGAATTTCCATGCGGCCGTTATGCGCCTTGATGATATCGCGAACAATGGCCAATCCCAGGCCGCGCATGCCTTCATCCTTATGGGAGCTCACGAAGGGTTCGCAGACTTTTTCCAGCAGATCGTGCGCGATACCCTGTCCGTTGTCCGATATGGCGATGGTGATGGTTTTGGCCGCAGGGTCATCTTCAGCGGATAGGACCATTTTGCCGCCGCCGGGCATGGCCTCGATGGAATTTTGAATGATATTCAGGAGCGCTGTCTGAATTCTGTAGCGGTCAACGTATAAGGATGCAGAGGACCGGTCAATCCGCACATCGATGGTTACCTGATTTTTTTGAATCAAAGGTTCGACCAGCGGCAGGGTTTCGCTTAATATTTTATGGACAGTCATCAATTCCAAATGAGGCTCGGGAAGGCGGGTGGCCTTGCGGACATTCTGGATGACATTGTCCAGTCTTTGTGTCTGTTCGACAATCAAATTTAATTTATGGGCCGCGTCCGGCGGCCAGCCTTTCCGCTCCAGCATTAGTTTGGCCAGTCCGGCAATGGAATGAAGCGGGGTCCCTAAATCATGGGCCAGATTCGCCGTTAAATGTCCCAGGGCGGTCAATTGCTTCAGATCATCAACCTGTTTTTGCAGTTGGACCACGTTGAGCGTTTCTTCGCGGACGCGATCCGCCAGATGGCTGGTCAAATCCAGATTTCTGGCCATGACGTTTTGAATTTCATCAGCCATCTGATTGAAATGATCGGCCAGCTGTCCCCATTCGTCTTTTCGAACAATGGGGATGCGTTCAACGTAGCGCCCTTTCTGAAATTCATCAATCGTTCCGATAATCAGTTCCAGCGGTCTGCCGACCAGCCAGCCATAGCTGATTCCCAGGAGCACGAGGATGGCCAGCAGCAGCCCTATGCTGCTGATAAACAATAATTGACGGGCCCGGTTCATGATCTCCGCATTGGCGCGTGAAAAAGCAATGATGCCGACAATGATACGGGAATCCCTGGTTTCTCCGGCAACGGGATAGAGCAACCCCAGCGACGGCCCCCCTTCCGTTTCCAACTTGATGTAACGGGCTTTGCCTTTTGCGCCGACCTCGGCCACAATATTATCCGGCCATTCATACGGCACACGGCTGGCGCCGGCGACATAGTTGATGTGATTGCGCCGGATTTCAATAATATCGATGCGGGCGAGGCGCACGTCCGTCTGGATGTGGTCTTTCAGGGCGGAGTCGAGCGTGGCGATGCCCTGTTTGGTCGGAAAGTGCTGATAAAATGTGCTGACGGTTTCGGCGACGTTTTCCAGTCGTTTTCCTTGTTGATCAACCAGGATCCGGTCCAGGGCCGTCAGATGGATAAACCCCCAGATGGCCATTGTCAGAGCCAGACCGGCCACAGTCAGTGCAACCAGCCTGACCCGGAGAGTCAAATTGTTGTTGTAAGCGATTATTTTGGTCAGCAGACTTTTCAACATACACAG
>DNYQ01000016.1:0-4047 GCA_003506745.1 Syntrophaceae bacterium | reverse complement strand
CACAACTTTGTCAGCCTTTACTTTATCAGCCGCTACTTTGTCAGCCGCGATTGCGGTCATGGACAGTGCGAAAACAAATGCTACAACTAACAATACTAAACGCTTCATCTTAAAATCCTCCTTGTTAATAGTTTTTTGATTAACCCTCAAATTATTTTAAGGGACTCCACCTATAGAAAGGCATCCTGCGAATTACTTCGAAGCGGATGCTGGTTTCTCTTTAATCTGCTTGGTTCCATTTCTAACGGGATTTTTCACTGCTCCCGGCTTGGCCACTCTGGATGCCGTCAACTTCCCGTCTTTAATGCTGTAATCAATTTTTACGGAATCGTTCACCACGATATCCTTGGTTGGATTTTCCAGCGCGAATTCCATGATCTCTATATCGCCCTTGATACTTCGTGCGATCTTAATGGCCTTGTCGGAAATTTCTACAACCTTTCCCCTGGCATTCATTTTAGCCGTTTTGACGCTAGTCGTTTTCAATACGGTCCCTTGGTTTGTCTGTGTTACGGGTTTATCGGCGGCATAGGCAATGGCAGCCAAAAGACAAATCACACCTGTCAGACAAACCAATTTTTTTATCATTAATATCGATCTCCCGATCATTTCTGCCCGTCATATAGCAACGAGTATGCCAACCTAAGAATCAGTCTATTGATTATCTATCTACATAAAATTATATGTGAAATATTTGCGGTGGCTTTCTTTGCGTTTTTTTGTAATCAGACAGAAGGGGAATAACTCCCCAGTTAACGGAGAAAAATGCATCACTTGTTTTTGGGGAAAACAGAAAGGCGTCAAGCGCTCAGGTCAAGCGGCGGTAAAGCCAACAGTGCCAATAAAAGAAAAATGCTTTACGCCCGCCCAGACGAAGCAGTGTTCTGGCAATGTCCCGAACATCTCTTTGCGTGGATACTTTATCATCGGACAGGTAAATACTCAAGAGGCCGCTGATGATCAAATGATGAAACTTTGCGTCGGGCAAACTGGCCACGCTGGTCTGTGCCCGGTGATAAAAATGGCTGAGCCGGCCGGCCAATTGCTCATGGTTTTCATAATAGAAGCAAAAGTTTAAATCCATGCCGCGGCGGTCTTCCTCCTGATCAATCAGATAATCCAGAAGAATATGCAGTCCCTGAACCCAGGGAAAATAAGCTTTCCGGATTTGTTCGGCAAGTTGTGCGGCGTTTGCCGGGTTAAACAGCTGTGAGACGATGCAGAAAATTCCCAGCGTGGAACCGGCGCAGGCGGCAAATTCATACCAGGCCATTTCGGGCAGGCTATTTTTGTGGGCGGCAAACCACTTCTGCAGACGCGGCTCGCGTTCGCCTTGGCGAACATGTTTATGCACCTGCAGATCCGCATACAGGCCGGCAAGTTGCCGGAGTGCCGGTGCGCCCGAATGATAGTCGGGCAGGCGGCCCAGAACATCCCGGCAGGTTTGCACCAGCGCGGACAGATAGCCGCCGTCATCCTGTTCCCGCCGGAAGCGGTAATAGGCGGTAAGCCGGTCATTCGGCGTCAGGGCATGCAGCATGGCTTCGTGGAGCGCGCGGAAATCTTCCGGATCCTGAGATGTGCTGCGATCACACAGATTGTCCAAATAATCGCTGATGGTCTGATAAGCGACAATAAATTGAATGGCCTCCCGGTAGTGCCTGCCGGCCAATAAACCGCAAAGAGAACCGCCTTCGCAGTGAAATGTTTTGGTGGCAAGGCTTGCGAGCGCCTGACGGCGCAATTCAGGATCGGGAATATGGTGGGCGCGCTTCGTCCACTGTCGCAAGCAGGCGCGCGTCACCGGTTGCACTTGCAGAATCATCCGGGTGGTCAGCGATAGGATGTTGGTCGGCGCCCGCAAATCCATTCCTTTCGTGTTGATCGTTCAGTTGACGAATCCTTAGCACAGGCGTGCCCGTATAACAAGACAGGACAAATTGATCCATTGACCGGTCTCTCAAACCTGTGATAGCTGTTCAATCACAGGCGGTGCGATGAAAAATACAGCAAACATAGATGCCGATGTCGTTGTGATCGGCGGCGGAGCGGCGGGGCTGATGGCGGCGGGGAGAGCCGCTCAAGGGGGCGCCCGCGTGCTGCTTCTGGAAAAAAAAGACGGCTGCGGCAAAAAGATTCTGCTCAGCGGGAAGACGCGCTGTAATCTGACCAACGCATCCGATCTTGAAAATTTCATCGCCATGTACGGACCAAACGGCCGTTTTCTCCGCGGCGCCTTTTCGCGTTTCTTTCGTCCGGAGCTGCTGGCGTTTTTCGAGCGACAAGGTCTGGAGGCCAAAGTGGAACGGGGCGGCAGAATTTTTCCCGTTTCCGACGACGCGGGCGACGTGGTGCGTGTTTTACAAAAATATCTGACCGAAAATAAAGTCCGCACGATTTTCAATGCCCGGGTAAATTCCGTCATGCCTGACGGACACTCCCGCCTGGCGGTTTCGACGGCGTGCGGTCGCTATCTTGCCTCTTGCGTTGTTGTCGCCACCGGCGGCACCTCCTGGCCCGGCACCGGCTCGGAAGGCGACGGCTATGCGCTGGCAGCTGCGCTGGGCCACACCATCGTCAAACCCAGACCGGCGCTGGTTCCCCTGATTGTCCGTGAGCAAAAGCTTGCCCGGTCCATGCAGGGCGTGTCCCTGCGCAATGTCCGCGCCACGGCGTTTCAGGGGGATGCCGCAACGGTGGATGCGGCGCTCACGCCCGTCTGTGATTATGGTCGGGGCGAAAAGAAGATTCCCCGTCCGCCGGTGATTGAAAGCCGGTTTGGCGAAATGCTCTTTACTCACTTCGGTTTGGGCGGACCGATTATTCTCCTCATGAGCCTGGCCGTGGTGGAAGCCCTGGGGGTCGGACCGGTTTGCCTGCTGATCGATTTAAAACCCGCCTTGACGAAGGAGCAATTGAGAAAACGATTGCAGGCGGATTTAAACACCTTCGGCAAACGCAGAATCGCAACGATCTGGAAAGACTATCTGCCGGCGAAAATGATTGATCCGCTGATGGCCCTGTCGGGTATGGATGCGGCCATGCCCGCGCATCAGGTTGGCGCCGCCGGGCGGGAGAAAATGATCGATTTGCTCAAAGCGCTGCGATTCAACATTCAGGCCCCGCTGCCGCTTGCCAAAGCGATTGTGACGGCGGGCGGCGTGGCGCTTACTGAAATCGATCCGCGCACGATGGCGTCCAGAAAAACGCCCGGCCTTTATTTTTGCGGGGAAGTGATGGACATTGACGCGGACACCGGCGGCTACAATTTGCAGGCGGCCTTTTCCACAGGGTACGTGGCGGGCGAAAGCGCCGCGAATTTTGCAAAGGCCCAAGCTTAAAAACGATCCGGGCGGCGGTCTGTTTCCGGCGCCGGACGTTTCGTCATGAAAATCAAAGCGGTTGTTCACGCGATCTTCAAGCCTCTCCAGACGGTTTCCTGGCGGCGGCCTGTTTTTTCGGCAGCGTCTCTTGAACCATTGTGCCGGCGACGACGGCCGCAAACAAAGAGAGCAGGCACATCTTGAACGCCGCGGAATAAGCCTCCACGGGATATTGGCCGCCCACGGCGCCCGCGGAATCCAGATACCAGCCGATGAGCGGCTGTCCCAATGCGGCGCCGGCGAAGGGGAAAATATTTAAAATGCCCGTGGCCGTGCCGGAGATTTGTATCGGGAAACAATCCTTGATTGCGGAATAGCCGACAACGGCCGGGCTGGACATGAAAAAACTATAGGAGAAACACCAGACATAGAGCGCCATTTTGGTGAAATCGCCGGTGAAAAAAGCAAGCGGGGTAAAGACACACAGTCCGCCCAACTGGCCCAGTATTAATATTTTTTTTCGTGAATGAAACACATGGCTGGAAAGCCAACTCATCACCGGCGCGCCGATGATCATGCCGATGGCCATGATAGATAATACAGCCCCTGCCTGGGTTCTGGTCATGTTATAAACGTGCATTAAAAAGGGACCGCCCCAGAGCCCGGAAAAACTCAAAGACACCAGCGATCCGAAAAAGAAGCACATCGCCACCGGCCAGAAGGC
>DNYQ01000058.1:269-2607 GCA_003506745.1 Syntrophaceae bacterium | reverse complement strand
CGTTTTCCCCATCCCTTGATGCGCCCGTTCCCGAAATATACATGCCGCGCCTGCAATTATTCATCCGCCTGCTGTTGGGGGGCCTGGCGGCGTTATACATCAATTACAGCCCCATCCCGCCGCTCGTTTTATCTGTAAACCAGGTCAATCTCTCGTTCGTGTCCTATTATGCGTTCCATCTCTTCTGGTGGTGGTATTACAAGAAGTATGGCGCGAACATGATCATGTTTCGTCTGGGTGGATGGATAGACATCCTGGGGGCATTCATAGCGGCTCTGTGCGATTCCTTCATGATCCCCCCTATGATCCTGCTTTTCCTGATTGCGGTGCTTGGCAATGGAATCCAGCACGGGCTGTATTTTTTCGTTGAATCGATGATCGGGTCACTCATCCTCGTTGGCGCCATTCTGTTCATTCATTGCAGTCTTCTCAGTGTTTGGCCGCCCTACCATCTGTGTTTTTATGTATTTCTGATCATTGTCGCCGTGAGCTATACTTATCTTCTTGTGCGACGAATTGAGACGATGAGGGTTGAGGCGATCAGAATCAGTGAATACGACAGTCTCACAGGGTTACGGAACAGGCGGGCATTTTTGAAAACCGCGGAATATCTGCTACTCCTCAATGAACGGTCCTATATTTCCCTGGTATTGATATTCGCCGATCTTGACAATTTCAAAACCGTCAACGATCAGTTTGGACATGACATGGGCGACAAAGTTCTCCGGCATTTTTCCGATATGGCGCGGTCCAGCTTCAGGAGGTCCGATATCCTTGCGAGATACGGCGGAGACGAGTTTGTCATGCTTCTCACAAACACATCTCTGGAGGCCGCGGAGTCGGCAACTCAGAGACTTCAGAGCGAGTTCGGCGCCTGGGCCAAAAACAACGGATTGCGGACCGGCGTCAGTTTCGGCCTGGCCGTGGTCCCCCAGGGGGAAAATAATCTTGATGATATCCTGCGGCAGGCGGACGCAGCGTTGTATGATGCGAAGCCGAAGGAGTAAGGAATCGGAGAAAACAAAGATCAAGCATCACCAGAAGCCAAGCTCATCTGAATTCAACGACTTTTTAAAGGAGGGAAGCCATGACTGGAACGTTGTCTCTCGCGGATGCCAGGGAACGCGTCGTAGAACTCATGCACAAGGGTTATCATTGAGGACCGGGCGTCCTGCAAGTTATGTGGGAATCCTACGGCCTGGAAAATGAGGACATTCT
The DNA here is from genome assembly GCA_003506745.1 of Syntrophaceae bacterium. Taxonomy (GTDB): domain Bacteria; phylum Desulfobacterota; class Syntrophia; order Syntrophales; family Smithellaceae; genus UBA8904. The sequence goes on along the minus strand of DNYQ01000058.1, from coordinate 1,389 downwards.
GTGGACCTGTATTGCTTTCAACGGCGGCATCGCCGGCCAGCAGGCTGCGCCTTGCGGCGCGGTATCCGCCGCCACTGTCTGCCTGGGTCTGCAACACCGCTGGCCGCTTGCCGACAAACAGCGGGTTAAGCAGGAGCGGCAAAATGCCCGCGAGGATGCCCTTGAACTTGTCGCAAGTTTCCAGGAGAAGTTTGGCGCTATCACCTGCCGTGATCTCATCGGCATGGACTTCTCCAAACCGGATGTTTACCGCCGGTTTCTGGAAGCCGGCATCTGGAAAGACAAATGCTTAAAATACGTGCAGTTCGTCGTCGAAAAGCTCTACGAGCTCGACGAGAAGCGCCGTGTCGTTCCAGCGCCACAAAAAGTTGTTATCTATACCACGCCGGGTTGCCGCTACTGTGAGGCGGCCAAGAAAGATTTGGAAGAACGCGGCGTATTTTATGAAGAGATCAGTACGGAGGGTAATGCCAGGGCTCTTGAGGACGTCATGCGCCTGTCTGGAGGGTCGGGCATCGTGCCTGTTCTCATCAGCGGCAACAACGTAAAAGTTGGTTTTGGAGGCGGTTGAACTGTTTAGTTTGCGGCGGTCTGCCGCAATCAACCCCCTCGCAGCAATCTGCGGAGCATTAACGCCCGTCCCGCCAAAGCGGGACTACAGAAAATGTCTTGAAAAAAAGGAGAATCCAACAAGCAAGGAGAAACACATGAAAGTATTAGCTCTCAACTCAAGCGCCCGGACGGGGGATGTCAGTAAGACCGAAATGGTGTTGGATGATCTGCTTCAGGGCATGCGCGAAGCCGGCGCGGACGTGGAGATTATCGAACTTCGGAAGAAAAAAATCAGATACTGCATCGGATGCTTTACCTGCTGGACCAAAACGCCCGGGGTGTGCCTCCACAAAGACGATATGACCAGGGAGATTCTCCCCAAGTATCTGGACAGCGATCTGGTGATATTAGCCACCCCGCTTTTCCACTACACCGTGAATGCCCTGATGAAAACCGTTATCGAGCGGACGCTTCCGGCGGCGCTTCCTTTTTTCGAGAAACGGGACGGTGTCACAAGCCATCCCTACCGGCACAAAACACCGCCGGTCGTCGTCCTTTCCGTGGCCGG
>DNYQ01000058.1:0-251 GCA_003506745.1 Syntrophaceae bacterium | reverse complement strand
CCCCTGGGGAATCTGATGTGGCAGTCATGCATCAACGAGGGCGTCACCATGGGAGAAGCCCAGAAGCGTGGTCTGATCCCGCGTCCGGACTCCATCGAAAGCTTCCTGATGTTAATGAAATTCTCGTTTAAAGCCCATAAAGCCGGGGACGCGAGGCTAGTCATGCAGTTCAATTTTTCAGGACAGGCGGCGGGGGAATGCTATTTTGTCATTGAAAACGGAAGGTTCAGGACCGGCCTGGGCAAGAGCGA
>DNYQ01000018.1 GCA_003506745.1 Syntrophaceae bacterium | reverse complement strand
CCTTGAAATACCGGTTACCGCCCAGCCGGTGAATTAAGGGGTTGTTCCGTGTTTTATCGCTTGACAAGAAATGGCAATGTTGCTAGAAGCCAGTCAGCTTTTTTCGGGCCAGTGGGCGGGTAGCTCAGCTGGAAGAGCGCCACGCTTACACCGTGGATGTCACAGGTTCGAGCCCTGTCCCGCCTACCAGAATTAGAAAAAAAAGTTAAGAAACTTTGAAAAATGATTTTATGGGGTCATAGTTAAGTTGGTTATAACGCCGGCCTGTCACGCCGGAGGGCAGGGGTTCAAGTCCCCTTGGCCCCGCCAGAAAATCGAAGGGAGTCAGCGTATCGCGGCTCCCTTTTTTATTTTGGTTTTTTCCATTGCGGGTGATTGACAGAATCTATGGAGCGTGTTTAATTAGATTGGAAATACGATGGAGCAAGGGGTCGATAAAAAGTGGATTATGAAGGGTTGATTATCCGTCCGCCCAGTGAGGCGTACAGTTTGCTGCTGCAGGTGACTGTCGGGTGTTCGCACAACCGGTGCACGTTCTGCGGCACCTACCGGCAAAAAAAATTTAAAATAAAGCCCGTGGAACAAATCGAGAAGGATTTACGGGAGGCGCGTTCTTACGGACGGATTGAAAAACTGTTCCTGTGCGACGGCGATGCGATGATTATTCCGCAGCCCCGGCTGGAAGAAATCCTGCTCATGATTAAACGCTATCTCCCGACGCTGGAAAGGATCGGCAGTTATGCCAATACCAAAAGCGTCTTGAGAAAATCCGTGGAGGATATTAAAAGGCTCAGGGAACTGGGTTTGAAAATTATTTATTTAGGCGTGGAAACCGGCAATGCTGAATTGCTCAAAAAAATTCATAAAGGCGCCACCCGCGAGCAGATGATCGAAGCGGCGCGACGGATCAGGGAAGCCGGCATCCAGCTCTCGGCTACGGTCATTCTGGGGATCGGCGGCATTGAAAAGAGCATTGAACATGCGATGGATACGGCAAGCCTGCTCTCGGAGATGGATCCCGATTACGTTGGCGCGCTGACGCTGATGCTGGTGCCCCAGACGGAGCTGTTTGATGATTATATCGCCGGGCGGTTTGTTCTCCCGGACAAGATCGGCTTTATCCGGGAGTTGTATCTGATGATCGCCAACGCCAACTTTACGGATTGCTATTTTACGTCGAATCACGCGTCCAACTATCTTCCGATCAAAGCGCGCCTGCCGGGTCAGAAAGAAAAGATTCTGAACCTGATCGGTTCGGTCATTGAAGATAATGATGTCGGCAGAATGCGGCCCGAGTATTTGCGCGGCCTTTGATGTCCGGAGACATGAATATCCCTATGGAAAAAATTTCCGATCTTTTATTCTGGCGCAGGCCGGAACATATTCGTCAGGCAATATTTGCGATTCTGGCCAAAGGCCGGAAGAGCGGGGTCTTGGACGATGCTTCCCGGAAGATGATAGAAAATATTCTGGACTTTACCTCTATCCTGGTGCGCGAAATCATGATTCCCCGGACGGATATTGTTTCGATTGACGCGGACGACAAGCCTCAGGACATGATCCGGGAAATCGTCAACGCTCATTATACGCGTCTTCCGGTGCATCGCGGATCCGTCGATAATATTATCGGCATTCTGAATATTAAAGATCTGCTGGAAACCTGGTCGCCGAATATGACCGCCGCCGATATTTTATCCCGTCTGACCAAGCCCTATTACATTCCCGAAACGAAAAATGCCCATCTGCTGTTTTACGAGTTTAAGAACAACAAGAAGCATATGGCCATCGTCATCGACGAATACGGCGGCACGTCCGGTCTGGTGACGCTTGAGGATCTGCTGGAGGAGATTGTGGGCGATATTCGGGACGAACATGAAGAGCATGCCGATTCCGAGAATATTATCAGGACCGCCGAGGGGGCCATTGTGGTTGACGGACGGACGGAGATTGAAAAAATTGAAGAGCATCTGAATATCAGCCTGGAGAGAGGCCGGTATGAAACCATCAGCGGTCTTATTTTAAACGCGATTCGCAGAATTCCCCATCAGGGAGAAAATATTCAGATCGAGGGAATGGACATGATCATCGAAAGCGCCGATGAACGCAGCATCAAAAAAGTGAAAATCAGAAAAATGGATAATGAGTATTTCAATGACTCCTCACAATAGAAAAGCGGTGATGGAAACATCCCCCCCTCAGCAAACGCGGTACGGCGTTTTTTTTGCGCTGCTTTGCGGGGTTTTATTATTTTTGTCTTTTCCAAAGTTCGGCCTCGGTGTCATCGCCTGGATCGCCTTTATTCCCTTGTTGATGGCCCTGCAGAACGTCGCAACGATCCGGCGGGCTTTTTTACTGGGTTGGGTGGCAGGCCTCGCGGCGTACATCGGCATCATGTACTGGATTGCCTATGTCGTTGTGAACTACGGTTATCTGCCCCTGTATCTGGGCATCGCGATCATGATCCTGCTGGCTTGCTATTTAAGCCTTTATGTCGCTTTATTCGCCGCGGGAATCGTTTACTTCCGCGGGAAGGTCCCGCTGTATCTTG
>DNYQ01000260.1:2827-3132 GCA_003506745.1 Syntrophaceae bacterium | reverse complement strand
ATATTCTTTCTCCTTGCAATAAACGGTTAAAATTTCAGGTCTCCCCAATCGGACTCTCTCACAGGGGTGCGCAGGGCTATTTCAAAAGCACGGGCCAGCTTGTCGCGCGCTTCGGAAAATGCAATCACGCCGTCATGGAACATCAACGAGCCGGTGTAGAAGGGATGACCTTCGCTGTTGTAACGTTCCCGCATCATCTGGCGGAATTTTTCCATGTCTTCCTCGTTGACGGCGCCACCCTTGGCTTCAATGTTTTTCCGTCGAACGGTTTCCAGAATAAATCCCGCCGTATTGCCGGACATGAC
>DNYQ01000260.1:0-2792 GCA_003506745.1 Syntrophaceae bacterium | reverse complement strand
CATCCACTCCGTCGCTTTTCTGGCCGCTTCAATGTGAATAACGCCGCTGGCATTGGAGGCAACCACGCCAATCGGGATTCCTTTGAGCCACATTTTGCCGCAGATGATGGAATCACCCCGCCCCGGACCGTAAGTTGCCTTATATTCATGAAAATAGCTGTCATCCGCCAGGCATTTGATCGTATCTTTAATGTTAATCAGGTGATACGTATCGACAGGACTGCAGCGCATCATTTCCTTGTAATCATATTTTGGTTCGCGGGATTCCCGCCGGTCGATATAAATTTTCTGGCCGGGTTCGAATTCCATCATGGCGCGCAGCTTCTGGATTCCTTCCTCCTGTGTTTTTACAAAATGGTCGCATCCCCCGGAGTGCTGCGTATGAACGTAAGCGCCTCCCAGATCTTCCTGGGAAACCGTTTCGCCGATAGCCGACTTCACCATCGGAGGACCGGCCAGAAAAGCAAACGCCAGTTTTTCAATCATGATCGATTCGGTGGCCAGATAAACCATGTAGGCGCCGCCGGCCGTATTGCCCCCGGTCGAAAGGGTATATTGCTTGATGCCTTTGGCCGACATTCGGCACATATTATAAAACATGGTCCCGAAATGACCGTCATCGGCGAAGCCGCCCAGTTGCAGCGGCAGATTGATGCCTCCGGAATCTGCGATATAAATGCAGGGGAGCCCGCATTGTTCGGCAATGGCCTGTGCGCGCATGTGTTTCTTCAATGTGATCGGGAAATAGGTTCCGGCGGCAAACCGGTTTTCGTTGGCAAAAATCATGCAGTCTTTTCCGTGAATGGTACCGACGCCCGTGACGACGCCGCCGCCCGGTATATGGCCCCGTTTCTCTTCCTCATAAACGGACCCGCCGTATAGTTTTTTCTCGCCGATGTTGTATCCCGCATCCAGGCCCACCTCAAAAAAATCCGTATCCGGGTCGATCAGGAGTTTAATCAAATCGCGCATCGGCTTTTTACCCTGCTTTCCCAGCCTGGCCAGCTGGTCTTGTCCGCCGATGTCATAGGCTTCTTCCCGGTGCTTCATCAGAAGAGCGTCCTGCTCCTCCCAATATTTCAGATTCGTTTCCCGGTCTTTTTCCAGTCGTTCCGTCTTAGTCATTCTTTTTGTTTCTTCAGCCATGATGCCTCCTTCCCCTAAAATTAACGTTAATCGCTTCGCACAAAACGTTGTACTTAATCCGTGTCGTAGCAGCCGATTCTTCTTGAAATAACGATGCGCTGAACTTCCGAAGTTCCTTCGCCGATGGTCAAAAGCTTGTAGTCCCGGAAAAACCGTTCGATGTTATATTCCTTCATCAAGCCGTAGCCGCCGTGAATCTGCAAGGCTTCATTCGTTACGCGCCCCATCACCTCCGAACAGTAGAGTTTGGCCATGGCCGCTTCCTTGCCGAAAGGTTTTCCCTGGTCTTTCAGATAGCATGCTTTGTATAATAGATTGCGTGCCGCTTCAATTTCGGTGGCCATGTCGGCCAGCTTGAAGGCGTTGATCTGGAAGGTGGATATTGGCTTTCCGAACTGTTTCCTTTCCTTGGCGTACTTCATGGCCAGTTCATAGGCCCCCTGTGCGCCGCCCAGCCCCATGGCGGCAATGGCCAGCCGGCCGTTGTCCAGCGTTTGAAGCATCTGGTGAAAGCCTTCTCCGCGCTTCCCCAGCAGATTTTCCTCGGGGACCCTGCAGTCGTCAAAATAGAGCTCGCCGGTATCGGATGACCGCCACATCATTTTCTTGCTCATTTTTTTAGTCGTGAATCCCGGGGTTCCGTTGGGGACCAGAATGCAGGACACTTCCTTGCTTTCGATGCTGCCGAATGGGCCGACCTTCACGCCCTTGGTTCCGGTAATGGCCTGAACGGTGCAGATGCCGGCCATCTTATTTGTTGAATTGGTGATGAAAATCTTGCTTCCGTTAACTACCCACTGCCCATTCTCCAATCTGGCGTTGGTTTTGCTTGCGCCGGCATCCGAACCGGCATTGGGTTCGGTAAGCCCGAAGGAGGCCAGTATTTCACCCGAGCATAACCGGGGCAGCCACTGATCTTTCTGTTTTTTATTTCCGTAATAATAAATCGGCCCGATGCCCAGCGAATTTCCGGCTGCGACCGTTGCGCCCTGTGAACCGTCGATCCTGCATATTTCCTCAACCGCGATAATGTATGAAAGATAATCCATGTCGGCGCCGCCGTATTCGGTTGGCACATAAATGCCGAAAAGACCCAGAGCGGCCATTTTCTTGGTCAGATCGCATGAAAATTCTTCATTTTCATCTAACTCGATCGCGACCGGGGCGATCTCTTGCTCGGCAAATTCGCGGATATTGTAGCGGAGCATCCGTTGCTCGTCATTCAGCCAGAAATCCATCGTTATCCTCCGACCAATTGTATTCTTACAGGTATGGAATTATTCCGCACGTACCGAAAAGACGCCAATGATGTTTCACACCATCCATATGAGCAGTGCGCCGGTGTTGATTACGCGACAACAAGATTGCTGGACAATCAATCCAATTTTTGATTGGACGCTCAACCAATTTTCAAACCAATAATCCGCCTGCCTGTTAATTGTCAAGAAAAAAATTTTACTTTAGGGTGTTGATTGTCATTAAATGTCTTCATGTATAACTCATCGCATATTCACAAGAAGGAACATCATCGTCGAGCACTGTAATGAAAACCACTTAACGTTAACTGGAGCTATACAGCAGCCTTTCATGATCTGTCAAGAAATATTCGAATCAACCATCTAGCAGCAAGCTGTCGAGGTATGAAA
>DNYQ01000264.1 GCA_003506745.1 Syntrophaceae bacterium | reverse complement strand
TGTGTCGCCATCAGACGCGAAGGCGAAGACGTTTTCCTGATCATTTCTCACGGCGGTGACAGCGTCGTAACGGTCATGAACAGCGTCACCGGTTCGATTTGCCAGCAGACGGGCCGCGACATGAATTTTGCGGGAAGGAGCAAGGAAATCGTGGATGTGACCCGGTATCACATGACGGACCGCGAAGCCCGGGTACTCCTTTCCACCGACGGGTTCGATGATGTGTGGCGTTTCTGTCTGCGACAATCCCTTCTTGGCGGGGCACGCGACGTGTTCGAACGGTATCCGGTGGAGGATATCTGTGAAATGATTTCCGGAATACTGGAAGAGAACAGGGACCGGTTCGAATATGATGATGTTGGATTTATTCTTCTTGATCCGCACCGGCTGGAGCGGATCGGGAAAACGGCCGTGATGATGGGTGGAACGCGTCCTTACGAAGAAAAACATTACCATTCGGAATACGCGTCAGGATCGCATGACCGGTGGGTGTCCGACGGGGAATGGGGCGATCACAAAGATGTTTTTGCCGGAGCGGGAATACAGGTGCTTGGCGAGGGGGATGCGATAGATCACCACGATATTACAACCAATTGAAGGAAGAGTTTGCTGAAACGATGAATGAACGCAACAGGAATGATTTATTAAATATCAGGCGCGCCCAGTTGACGGCGGCGGCTTACAAAGTTGTCGCGCAGAAGGGTTACAACGATTTCACGATCAAGGACATCGCTCTGGAAGCCGGCCTGTCAACCGGTCTGGTTCACTATTATTTCAAAAACAAGGAAGATCTCCTGTTCAAGCTGCTCAAGGAGATGAACGCCAAACTCCGGGATAATCTCAAGAAGGCGCTTTCGGAACTTTCGGAACCGAAAGACAAGTTGATGGCCTTTTGCGAAGAGGCGCTTGCTCTGGTGGACAAGGAAAAAGCTTATTTTTATGTGCTGATCGATTTTTGGGCCCAGATTAATCATGACACCAAGATCCGTCAGGCGAATATAAAACTTTTTCAGAGCTACCGTGATGAGATAGCGGCGATTATTCATGAAGGGACGGCCAAAGGCGTGTTCACGGTTGAGGATGTGAAACCGACCTCCGTCATTATCATCGCCCTGATTCAGGGAACCATTATCCAGTATGCCATTGATCATGATGCCTTTGATTACGGCGAGATCAAGGCGAAAATCAAAGAACAGATTCTCTGTAAAGTCATCAAGGAAAAATAATGTGCCAAAGGAGGGATTCATGGAATTCGGTTATACGGAAGAACAATTGATGTTTAGAGATTCGGTCTATAAATACGCAAAAAAGGAAATTGTGCCACTTGTCGAGGAGGCTGATCTCAATAGTGAGTTCTCGATGGAAGTCTGGCGGAAATTGGGAGAAATGGGGCTTCTGGGCCTGCCGTTTCCTGAAGAACTGGGCGGATCCGGCGCCAGTGTCGTGACCTGTTGTCTTTCGACCGAAGCACTGGGGCATGCCGGCGTTGATCAGGGTCACCTGCTGGCGCTGGGAGCGCATACCTATTTGTGTGCGGATACCATATTTAAACATGGATCACCGGCACAGTTGAAAAAATATATTCCGAAGCTTGCCAGCGGCGAGTGGATCGGGTGCATGGGACTTACGGAGCCGGGCGCCGGGTCCGATGCCGCGTCCATCACGACGACCGCGGTAAAAAAGGGCGACAAGTGGATTCTCAACGGCACGAAGACATTCATTACCAACGCGCCGTTATGCAATGTCTGTGTCGTATATGCCACGGTTGATAAAGCGCTGAAGCACAACGGAATTACTGCCTTCATCATCGAGAGGGGTTTCCCCGGTTTTTCGACCGGTACGCCATTCCACAAGATGGGCGTGCGGGCATCCGCCACCTCTGAAGTAATTATGGATAACTGCGAAGTTCCGGAAGAAAACCTGCTGGGCGAGGTCGGCAAGGGATTTGGATATACGCACGAGACTCTCTCCTGGGACAGGAGTGCTCTTTTGGCTCCGTTTGTCGGCGGTATGCAGTTTGCCATCGAGGCGTGCACCAAATACTCTCAGGAACGTGTGCAGTTCGGTAAACCGATTAACGCGTTCCAAGCAATCCAGCACAAGTTGGCAGATATGAAAATTGTTAAAGAAGCCGCGAAAATGGCCGTTTATCAAGTTGCTCATGATAAGGATTCAGGCAAACCTCTGAATCACATGCATACCTCACTTGCCAAAGCGATTGTAGGCGACTGGGGCATGAAAGCCGCGAGTGATGCAGTCCAGGTATTTGGCGGTTACGGATACATTCATGAATACCCGATCGAGCGATTCCTCAGGGATGCGAAGCTGGGGCAGATCGGCGGCGGGACCTCCGAAGTTCAGCGACTTATCATATCCCGTATCCTGAGCTTTATGTAACCGAGGGCAGGGGGGTAGAATAAACAGACATCAAACAGGAGAAAAATTATGAACTATGATCTGACACCGGAACAATTATCCATCAAGGACAATTTTACGAAATTTTGCACCAAGGAAATAGAGCCGCGCGCCGCGATGCTGGATGAAGCGTCGCATGAAGAAGTCGCCAGAATGATGAGAGAGAATATCAAAATGATGGCCGGCATCGGCTATCTGGGCATCGGGCACGAAGAAGCCTACGGCGGCATGAATCTCGATTTAATCAGTCAGGCGATTGCCGGCGAAGCCGTGGCCAGTGCCTGCGCCTCCACGTATTTATCCTGCGGCGCCTCCAGTGGCCTTTTCGGCATGCCGCTCCGACTGTTCGGTAACGAAGCGCAGAAGAAAAAATATCTTCCCGGCATCATCAAAGGTGAAATTATTGGTTGTTTTGGCCTTACCGAGCCGGAAGCCGGCTCTGATGCCGCTTCCATTAAGACCACGGCCGTGAAAAACGGGGACAAGTGGATACTCAATGGCACCAAAACATTCATTACCAACGCGACGATTGCCGATGTGGCACTGATCTTCGCCTATAATGACAAAGCGAAGGGACCGGGTGCCGGCGTGACATGCTTTCTGGTTGACAGGGGCACCAGGGGATTTTCGGCGGGCAAACCCTTCGACAAAATGGGATTCCGCGGCTCCCCGACAGCCGAACTGATTCTTGTGGATTGTGAAGTGCCCCAAAGCGCCGTTCTCGGGACGGTAGGCAACGGCTTCATTCAGGCGATGATGACGCTGGAATACGGCAGGATCGGCATGGCAACCGTCTGCCTGGGGATTGCGGCCAAGTGTCTGGAACTTGCCAATAAGTATTCCAAGGAACGAAAGGTTTTTGGGAAACCGATCAACCGTTTTCAGGACATCTCTTTCAAGCTCGCGGATATGTTGATCATGTCCGATACAGCGCGGCTCCTCATTTATCAGGCTTCCTGGGCTAAGGAGGCCAACCAGCCCGACTCTGCAGTGCTGGCGTCCGTAGCAAAGGTGTGGGCTTCCGAGACCGCCTCGCAGATAGCCCACCTGGCGGTGCAGGTCCATGGTGGTTATGGTTATATGAAGGAATATCCGGTGGAGCGTCTCTTCCGCGATGCCAGACTTGGCGAGATCGGAGAGGGAACTTCAGAAATACAGCGTATTTTGATTGCGAAGGATCTGATCCGGAAATACGCAGCTTAAAAAACCGAACAGCATCCCTCCGTCCGGGAGGGATAACCACATCAAGGAGAAATAGCTATGTCCATTGATACAAAATTCATCGGCAAAACCTATCCGGCATATACCTATGAAGTGGGGAAGGAAAAAATAAAGGAATACGCGAAAGCGATCAAGAATTTCGACCCGCATTATCTCGATGATGATTTCGCCAAAAAATCGAAATACGGCGCCATTATTGCGCCCCCCACCTTTGCCGTTGTTTTTGGCGCGTACCTGATCGAACCGGTGTTCAACGATAAAGAATTGAACCTGAACATGCCGATGGTCGTGCATGGCGAGCAGGAGCTGGAATTCCTCGAAGTGGTCAAGGCGGGTGATGCCATTACCACCACGGCGAAAATTATCGACATCAAAAACAAGGAAAAACTGGATGTTGTTTCCGTCGAGATCATGTCCAGAAACCAGCACGGCAAAGAGGTCAGCCGTGGAATTTATACCTTTGTGGAAAGGAAATAGGAGGCGTGCCATGGCCATTGAAAAGGGACAGACATTTACCGGAAGCGAGAAAGTCGATAAATACCGGCCCATATACTATGCCGGCGCATCGGGTGATTTTAACCCGATCCATATCGATCCTGAATTTGGAAAGATGGTGGGGCTGGGCGGCGCCATCCTTCAGGGATTATGTACGCTGGCCTTTGCCGCGAAAACCGTTACCGACTGGACAGGCGATCCCGGTAAGATGAAAAAAATAAAATGCCGGTTCAGCGCTCCGGTCATGATGGAAGATACGATTTCAGTAGAGGGAACCGTGACGGATGTGCAGGCGGGGCGCGCCAGGGTTAACCTCAAGGTTATCAACCAGAACGGCGCGGAAGTGCTCCAAAAAGTCGAAGTAGAGGTGGAAGTGTAAACGACGGCAGCCGGTTGCAGAATTAAATATCCCTGAAGTCTTGACAATTGCCTCCAATTGCCATATGAACTTCGACGAAGATCGTTCTTGGAACAACATCCTGAAAGCAAGGGAATACGAACGAATATTCGTTCATAAATAAAAAAATAAGGAGGTTTGTATGGCTAGTTTGTGGGTTGACGAAAGGGATATCAAATTCCAGCTGCATGAAGTTTTCAATATCGGGGAAACGCTCCTGGGCAAGGGCCGTTATACCGATCATGATGTGGATATGTGCAATATGGTGCTGGACCAGGCGCAGAAATTCGCCGAGGTTGAAATTGCTCCCACTTATCCGGACGAGGTTCATCGCAAACCTGTCGAAGCGGTCTTCAAGGACGGCAAAGTTTTTGCACCCGAGGCCTATCACCGCCTTTATAAGCTTTATTGCGAGGGCGGCTGGCTGACCACATCCGATTCGCCGGAAGTCGGCGGTCAGGCTTTTCCATTTATCATCGGGGCGGCTTGCGCCAATATGTTTCTGGCCACCAACCAGGCCTTTCTCATGTATCCCGGTCTGACCCACGGCGCAGCGCGTCTGGTGGAAGATCATTTCCAGCACCCCCTGCGCGATGTCATCCTGGAGAAGATGTATACCGGCGTGTGGGCCGGCACCATGTGCCTGACCGAGCCGGGCGCGGGATCCGACGTGGGCATCCTGAAGACGTCGGCCAAAAAAAACGCCGATGGCACTTACTCCATCACCGGCACCAAATGCTTCATATCCGCCGGCGACCATGACCTGGCCGAGAACATCATCCACCCGGTCCTGGCCCGCATCGAAGGCGATCCCGCCGGCACCAAGGGCATTTCCATTTTCATTGTTCCCAAGATCCGCATCAACGAAAAGGGTGAGCTGGGCGAGCCCAACGACGTGCAGTGCGGCAATATCGAAAGCAAAATGGGCATCCACGGCAACGCCACCTGCACGCTGAATTTCGGCACCGATGGCAAGTGCATCGGCTACCTCATGGGCGAGGAGCGCGACGGCATGAAGATTATGTTCCAGATGATGAATGAAGAGCGTCAGGGCGTGGGCATGATGGGCGTATCGCTCGCGATGGCCGCCTATCTGCACGCACTGGACTACGCCAAACAGCGTATTCAGGGCACGAACATCATCGCGATGGCCATGAAAGATCCGAACGCCAAGGCAGTGCCGATCATTCAGCATCCGGATGTGCGCCGCATGCTTATCAGGCAGAAGAGCATCACCGAAGGGATCCGCGCGCTGGCTTTCCTGTGCTATTACGCCATGGACCGCGAATTTAACGCCGGGCTGGAACAAAATGAGCAGGATAAAGAATACTGGCATGGCATCATCGAGATGCTGACGCCGATGGTCAAGTCCTACTGCACCGAGCGGGGCATGGAAGTCTGCTCGGATGCCGTGCAGACTTACGGCGGCTACGGCTATTGCCGGGAGTACCCGGTTGAACAGATGATGCGCGATCAGAAGATCAACCTCATCTATGAAGGCACCAACGGCATTCAGGCCATGGACCTGCTGGGCCGCAAACTCGGCATGAAAAAAGGCCTGTATTTCATGAATCTCCTGGGCCTGACCCAGGCCGCCGTCGCCGAGGCCAAGGGTAATGACAGCCTCAAAGCCGAGGCCGCCATTGTCGAGGGCGCGCTCAATGCCTGCGCGGAGACCGCCATGGCATTTGCCAAGATGATGAAGACGACGCCTTTTGTTCCCCTGATCGGCGCGGCCGACTTTCTCAACTGTCTGTCCGACGCCCTGGTGGGCTGGCTGCACATCTGGATGGCCAATGCCGCCGT
>DNYQ01000181.1 GCA_003506745.1 Syntrophaceae bacterium | reverse complement strand
ATCTTCCGCCCGGGAAGCGCCGTCGAAATTATCGGCCGTATAGCCGTATTCCATGCCCGCGCTCATATCCAGAATCGTCATCGCGCGCAGAGGCTGCGAGGTGGCATGACAACTTTGGCAGGAAATCAAATAGGTGTGGAACGTGGCGCCGGCCAGAAGTCTGGCATGCGTTGCCTGCGGATTTCGGGCCTGCCTTTTTGCCCCCTGACGGGTGATCTGATACTGCCCGTCTGAATGGCAGGCGATACAGGTTTTCATCCCCAGGCCGTCCAGATCGTCACGGACATGGCTGGTCAACGATTTTCCTTTGGCGATCTGATGGGTCAGACGCTGCGCTTTGGTTTTTCCGGACAGCGGATGACAGTTGCTGCAGGTCATCCCCGCTTTCACGTGAACGTCACTGTCGGGGGAAAATGCCGTGCCGGTGTTTTTTGCTTCACCCTCGGCGTGGCACTGCAGGCAACTCTTCGAGGAAACGGATTTTTTAATCAGGCTTCCCTTCATGCGTCCATCCGCGGTGAACATCCCGTGGTTCGACCAGTGATAAGACACCACCGGCCTTTTCGACAAATTCCAAACACCGGCTTCATACCCGGGCTGCCCCGGTCCGGCGGAAGGATTGCGGTAAGTAAAGACCGCTCCTGAAACTTTGCCCAGCCCCGCGCCCGCACTCGCCGCCCAGCGGTAGTTGCGGCGGTACAGCTGCTCGCTTCGTTCTTCCAGGCGATAACCGGGGTTATGGCAGATCATACAATCCGCTTCAACAACGCCGCTTTGTCTAAACGCGCTTTTTCCATCCGGTGTGAAACGGGAACTGTAATCGCCGTCCAGCGCACCCGGGTTGGCCGCCTCGCCCGTCACATGCGTTTTGCTTCCATCCGCCCGCCCCCGGGCGTCGCGGCCGAATTCCATCGGGCCTCCGCCCGGATGACACGAACCGCACGATGGATTTTTGATGCGATGCTTTGCGCTGACTTTGCCTGCGCCGATCCAGTCGTACGTGGATAAATCGATTTGTCGCGCACTCGAATTGTTTTTTGCCGCCAATCGGCCTGCAGCCGCCGTCGGCAGCCAGGCGCCGAACATGCCCGGTGATAAGATCCAGGGCTTGCCGGCATCATAGCCGTCTTTCATAACGTCAAAGCCCTGTTGAAAGTGATAGCCGGATGTAATGGTGGAATAGGAATGGCAGGCGCCGCAGGTTTTTTGGGGACTGTAGGGATCGACACTGTTGAGGGTTGCCGTGATTCTGTCGCCCTGCTCGTTTCTCAGCCAGACGTCCTGATGCGACCAGGCCCAGGCCGGCAGAGTCAACAAAACCAAAAAAGCGATAATGATGCAGCCGTTTCGATACATTGGTTTATCCAACATAAAAAGCCGCCGGATGTTCCTGCGCCATGTCTACCTCCGACGGTGTCGTTTAGTTATGGTTCGATAGGATCCGTTTCATCCTTTGTCCACTCTTCCATCGATCCGTCATAGAGCTTCACATTCTTGTATCCCAGCGCCTCACTTAAAATAAACCACCAGGCGCTGGCCACACGGCCCGAGTCGCAATAGACGATGATTTCTTTGGATGGGTCGTTTCCGACCACACCGGTGGCCATGTTTTTCAAGGCCGCTGCGTCTTTATATGTCCAGCAGCATTGTTCCATATGCTCGCCCGGCGGATACTTATCGAAGACCTGCGCAGTGGGCAAATTGACGGCTCCCTTGATTCGCCCCACCTTGGCCACAAAGGGCAATTTCTGCTGTCCGCTGAAAAAAGCCGGTTCACGCGTATCGACAATGATTACTTTGCCAATCTGACTTTTCACGTAATCTTTTTTCGCCAGAACATCTTTATTGAACTTCCCTTTGTAAGTTTTAGCCTTCGGCCGAACCACGTCCGTGGACAGCTCTCTCTTTTCACGAACGGCCCATTTTTCAATGCCGCCGCTCAAGACAGACACCTTTTGTACACCGGCGTATTTCAGCATCCAGGCGACGCGCGTGACATTGACCCGGTCGGGACCGGTTCCTGTCGACCCGTGAACAACTACCATAGAATCCGGCTGAATGCCGTTTGCGGAAAGCAGATCCATCATGTCATCGTCTGCGGGAATTTCATTTTGCAAGCCGCCTTTGCCCGGCGCCCAATTGTTGTAGAATACTCCTATGGCGCCTGGAATGTGGCCGGCTTTATAGTCTTCCACTTTGCGAATATCGACAATGACGAGATTGGGATCTTTTAAATTTTTTACCAGATCGTCCGTCGATAGAATCGGACTCAACCCTTGCGCCATCAGCGTGGTCGGCAGCAGGATAAAAAACAACACCAGCAACACTTTCCATAAATTAAATTGCTTCATACTTTCCTCCTATCGGTTAATTGGTTTCGGTACAAAAATTAAGTCATCATTAGCTTTGGATCCGTTTTTGATGAGCATCTCTTTCGTTAAGAAGTTCTTGCGATCCACATGGCAGGCATCGCAATTGCGGGTGCGGTCGGTGCGTTTGCGGATGTTGTGCGCGGGCGTGTCCCAGTAATTGGGCAGCGCGTCGAAATGTTCCATTTTGATCCCGGCGGGGGCGAATGTATCGCGCACCGTTGGAATCAGCCGCAGCGTGGTCAGGGTCTTTTTGTCCCGCGGGCTTCGCCCCAGCATCATCCCGGGACTGGCCGCAGAATGGCCGCCATGACAATCGTTGCAATTGCGGTAAGCCGATCCGGAGTGGCAGCCGTAGCAGGTTACTTTGCCGTCGTGCTCGCGATGGGCGATCTGCGCGGTCAACTTGGCCTCCTGGCCCGGCTTGTGGCAGTTTTTGCAGGCCGGCCGGTCTTTCACATCCTGCTTGGATGCGTAGGCCGTGCCGTCGCCGTGAAACTCCATTTTTTTATGGCAGTCCATGCACAGCATGCCTTTCTGGTAATGGACGTCCGGCGATCCGCCGTATTCACCTGTGTATTCCGGATAAACACGGCCGCCGTGACAAAATGCGCAGGTTTTCCCCTCATCTTTTTTAACGAATTTGTGCTTCTTGATGAGACCGATGCTGATGCCGCCGACCGGCGCGCCTTTCACATGGCAATCCCCGCAGGAAGCGTGGCAGCTCCGGCAGGATTTTTCAAAAACTTTTTCATCAAATGTCTTTAGTTCTTCTTTTGAGAATCTGGCCATCACGCCGTTTCTCTGGCCCGCCGTCGTGTAGTGCAGGGATTTGGCGTAATTATCGGTGATCTTCTTGTGACATACCATGCAGGAGCGTAAATTGTCGGACGGCCTTTTTACAACACCTTTGTGCGCTTCTTCTTTTTTTATTTCCTTCGCATTTCCTTTATGGCACAGGACGCATCCCATCTTAAAATGCGGATCCGTTTTAAGAAGATCCTTATCGACAACATATCCCAGGTACATTTCTTCCGGCCGGACCGGCGGAGGAGCGCCCGCTCACCCCTCGCCCGCGCTTGCGGGCATGGGAGGCGGCTTGTGCATTGATTTCATTAATGATTCATTGGTATGGCAGATTATACAACTGTTGGACGGCGCGGCAAAAACCGGAAAGGGGAAAACAAGAATAAAGAATATGAACAATGAACAAACGATCGTGGTTTTTTTCATGACAATATTTTAAGCGTCCAGTCTAAGACTTCATTCTTGTGATTGGCTCAGCTTGATCCTTAACGCGCCGCCGTCAGGAAAGGTCGATGAAACGCATCAATGCCATCTGAAATTCCTTTTGGCGCACTTCCGGATTTTCCGAAACTTCATGAATACATTTATTCATATTATTAACGATAATCACGCCGGCCGTTTTTTTCATGGCTGACGTTACGGCAGACATCTGGGTAATGACATCCACGCAGGGCGCTCCGCTTTCAACCAGTCGCTGCAGTCCGCGAATTTGTCCTTCAATGCGCTTCAAACGATTCAGCACCTTTTCTCTATCTTTGTTCATAAATACCCCGGCAGGTATATTAGGCGATTGGAAAGGCAACTGTCAAGGAGTATTTTATCTCGTTTTAAGCACATTTGATGATACAGATAAAACAGGCAGGCAGAAGATTGAACACCCTCTGCCTGCTGAAAGATTGAACATCCGGGAGCCTCTAAGGCGTCTTAAAATCGAACTTGTGACACTGGGCGCAATAGTTCTCCGATTTGGCGTGCTGCTTGTGGCACAGATTGCAATCCAGCTCCGTTCCGTAATGCGGCGACGTATGCGGGTTGCTCGGCTTCACGTTTTTGGTTTTTTCCGCAAGCTTTTCCGTAGGACCGTGGCAGGCGACGCACTGCTCCATCGTCAGGGCCTCCGGCGTCTTGGTCTTGCCGTGGCATTTAACGCAGTTGACATCGGCCAGCTGGTGCCGGTGGCTACCCGGCAGCTTACCCGTCAGGCTGAGATTATCTTTGGTGTGGCAGGCTCTACAGGCTTCCCCGTTCATAGCCTTCGTGTCGGGATGCGTATCCGGAAGCATTTTTTTCTGGACATGACAGGCGGCGCAATCTCCGCCTTTGACGGCCGCCTTGGACAGATCCAATTTTGGCGCGGCCCAGAGGAGTTGAACCAGCGCAATGACAAGCAGGATGCTCAATAACGAAACAA
>DNYQ01000221.1:5597-10025 GCA_003506745.1 Syntrophaceae bacterium | reverse complement strand
AGATTACCACACCCTTTACTTCGGTGAGATCCTGGCCTGTTATGAAACCGAATAGGCGGGTTATTTTCCTTCCCCGGAGAGGGCCGCTGGCGCTCTCGTCCGTTTTTAGAAATATTGCAGCCGTTTTGCAGGCGCTTCCTGATCCCGATCCAGGGAGCAAGATTCAGTTTTGCCGCCGGCGAATGAATGCTTGATCTTGTATGAAATTAATCTATAATGCCTCATCATTCCGAGCCCCAGGATGGTTGACATGAAAGACAAATCCAAGGTTGCCTTGTTGCAGGAAATTCTGAAGCAGCCAAAAGCATTGCAGAACATCACCAACGTTTCGAACATGGCTAAAATGATTAAGATTTCTGACTTCAGCGATTCTGAGCAAACCGGCTGGTTTGGACCCTTTGCGACCAGTGCAAAGAGGCTTACCATCCGAGTCAGGAAGAGTATGATTCCATTGCGGAAAGTTTCGGCGTTGCGCTTTTTAAAAAGCAGAACATTCCTTATGCCGGCGATCTCAAACTGTACCGCCCCAGGGGATGCGACGTGTGCTACCATACGGGATACCGGGGACGGATCGGCCTTCATGAGCTGCTCATCAATTCGGAGGAAATAAGAAAACTTGCGCCATCGATCGCAAGGAAAGCATTGAAACGCTGCGTCAGGTTGCCATGGCGGCGGGGATGTTGACTTTATACCAGGACGGTGTTTTAAAAGCATTTCAGGGCCTGACGGACATCAAGCAGGTGCATCGGGTTTGTATTACCGCCAAACAGTTTTGATGCGCCCGCTTTTGCCTGTGTGTTTTGCCGGACGGGGCGCGCCATGAACAAAGAAAGGTAAATATGGCCTGATCAGGGCGCTTCAGATGCAGGGGGAGACCGTTGGCTTTTATTAATTTGAAAGACAGAGTGATTCAGGTGAAAGTCGTTTATTACGGGCCCGGAAGATGCGGCAAGACGACGAATCTTGAATATGTGTACGAAAAATGCCGCCCGCAGGTCAATTCCGATATGATCACGGTTAAAACACAGGGCGACCGCACGCTGTTTTTTGATTTTTTCCCTTTGGATATGGGAAAAGTTGCCGGTTATGATGTCAAGATTCAACTTTACACTGTTCCGGGGCAGGTCAAGTATGACTCAACGAGGCGTCTGGTTTTAAAAGGGGTTGACGGCGTTGTTTTTGTGGCGGACTCGACGGTGGAGCGACGGGAAAAAAATATTATTTCCATCCGCAATCTGGAAGATAACCTGAAAATTTACAATAAAGACATCCATGACATCCCGCTGGTCATCCAATACAATAAAAGAGATCTTGCTCATGACGGCATTGAAATTCTGGACCTGGAAACCATGGAAAAAGATCTCAATGCCGAACTGAAAGTTCCCGCAATTGAGGCCAGCGCCGTCAAGGGGGATAATGTCGTCGTAACACTCAAGAAAATTATTGCCTTAACGCTGGCGTCTCTGGAACAGCAACTGAAACAGGAGCCTTAACATGACCAACCATGATCCGTCGTCATTTCTTCAGGCCGTGGAAAGCCGTCTCGACAGCATCTTTGGCGAGGACGCGAAACCGCTTCAACCAAAAGACTCCGGGATTTCCCCGACAGCCGGGGAAGACACCGTCAGCGTAACGGTGGATATGCGGGAAGTTCATGGTGAAGCAACCTCCTACACCGCCGAACCTGAAGCCCGGGAAACATTATCTTTAGCCGAAGATGCCGTTGCCGAAACGAAGGAAAATGTCTTGGCAGGCCCGGTTGATGAGGAGGCCGATCAAGCCTCTGCGCAAGCGGCGCAGGTGCAGGACAGATCAGCCTATCTCTCTGAAATTGATAAACGTTTTGCGGCGATATTCGGCGATGAAGACAAAAAAGCCGGCACCGCCGCCGATACGGCCAAGCCGGACGATCTTCAGGGCGGGATGGCCCGCGCCGACCGGGTGGAAGACAAAGACGCTGATCAATTTCTGGAGGGCATTTCCCTGACATCGTCATCCATGCTGGAATCGCCTTTAAAAGATCTGAAAAACATTATGCTTTCTCTGGAATCGGAAGTCAGTGATTCGATGCTGGCGCAGTTGGACGATGAGGTCAATCATTTAGAGCCTCTCTATGCGGGCGATCTCATCATCCAGGGGTTTCTGAGAATTATCCGTTTTGTGGAAAGAACCATCCGGGTCAGAGGCGCAGCCGCCGGTCAGAATTCCATGAATTTGCTCCGATCTGTTTATGACCACCTGGAAAATGTTCTGGCCCCGGAAAGGATGACGGAGGCCGAGAAACATCATTTCTTGATGGAAAGCATCGAGCAATACCGATCATGGGTGNNCAAATTCTTCAAAGATCAAAAAATGGAAGAGACCATTTTTGCGCCTGTCCCGGTGGTTGAAGAAACACCGCCGCCGGCGCGCGATGCGGATTTGGAGAAAGCGATTGCGGCCATGAAGGATCTGCCGCCCGAGGAAGCGTTTGCCTATGCCCTGGAGGAAATGAAAAGGACATTCCAGACTGAGATTGACACCCTGAAGGAAGAGATCCGCCTCCTTAAAAATGCCCGATGAGCGGATCCCGGCATGATCTTTGGCCGGGATCGGGAATGCGTAACGTGATGCGTGAGACACAACAGGTTTTCAAACGGCTGATAAGGATACTTGCATGGACAACAAAATAGCGCTTTTTGATTTGAATGAGGAGAAGCGGGAGCTGGATGCTTTCTTGTCCGCCATTCCAGACGTTGCGGCGATTCCTCCCGCAGAGCGTGTTTCAGCACCGGAAGAAATCCTTCCTTTGCCGGTGGAAGAAAAATCCGTTTTTGACGACGAACACCGTGAAGCATCCGTTCCGGAGCCTGAAATGCCTGTGCTGAAGCCGGAAGAGGCGCTCGTGGAGCAAAGCCGTGAGGACAGGGTGCCGACGTTGAATGATGATGAATTCGTTTTAGAGATGGAGAAACCCGCGGTGCAGCCTGAAGCGCCTGTGGAGCAGAGCCTTGAGGACAAAGGGTTTGCTTCCGAAGAGGACAGGCCTTCCGGGCAAAGTGATACGGTTTCGTTCACGGCGCCGGAGGAATCTGCGCCGGAATTCGAAAAAACGCCTTTCCCGCCTCCGCGTGAGGAAGAAGAAACCGCCCCGCAACCAACTGATGCGGCAGCCGTCAAACCGCCGGACGATATTGAAACGATGACGAGCCTTGTCGGAACCGTGGAATCTGACAAGCCGGAACCGCCCCCGCCGCCCCCGCCGGAAAAGAAAAAGAAGACCGGGGGTAAGGCCAGCGCTTATGATTTCGCGC
Source organism: Syntrophaceae bacterium (assembly GCA_003506745.1). Classification (GTDB taxonomy): domain Bacteria; phylum Desulfobacterota; class Syntrophia; order Syntrophales; family Smithellaceae; genus UBA8904. The sequence goes on along the minus strand of DNYQ01000221.1, from coordinate 6,732 downwards.
CCGAAAAGAAAAGCGTCAACGCAGGTCGATGGATAGGAATCGGGATTGGATTGGTCATTGTCCTGCTGACCGCTCTGCTTGTCGGCTATTTCTGGCTTTACCCCGAGCGGGGCGCTAAAACAATAAGCATCATTAAGTCGTATATCCCCGTTCTGAAAAACGATCAGGGCGCCGCGCCCGCATCCGTTCAGGGGATCAATCTGATTCAGATCCGGCAGAAACGGCTTTACAATGCCGTGTTGGGGAAAAATATCCGGGTGATCGAAGGCATCGTGGAAAATGCAACCCCCCGTCCTGTTTCCGGAATAAAAATTGCGGCAAATTTTTATAATGCAGAAGGCGCCGTGCTGGCGTCCACGGAATCTTTTGCCGGTAATATTGTCATCGATGAAAAACTGGAAAGCCTGGATGAAGCCGCGATTCTGTCGGCGCTCAAAGATCCGAAGACGAGGGACGACAGAATTTCATTCAAAGGACAGATGCCTTTCATGGTTGTCTTTGCCGGAGAACCGGCGGGGATTTTCAGGCTGACGATATTGCCGGTTGAATGCAAGACACACTGATCCCTTCACAAAAAGATAATGCTTGCTATTTACCGGCTTTGCCTGTAGAGACCCTGCAGGAATAGCGATAAATATTGACCTTCCCACCTTTCTTCATCGGAAATTTGCTAAGGATAATCCCGCTAATCGAAATAGAAACCAGATGTCACGCCGTCTTTGAGACCTGTCTTTCAGACGCAGGATGTGCGGATGAAAAGGCCTGTTTTTACCAGCCTTATCACGGTTCGCATCGGGTTTAACTTTAAATAGATGCTGGTAACATACAAAAAAGGATAAAAAATGAGTTTTGAGAAGTTTAAGTTCAATGAAAAAATACTGGCCGGTGTTGCCGCCGCCGGTTACCGCAAGCCTACGCCCATTCAGGCCGAGTCTATTCCTCCCATTATGGAAGGCAGGGATGTGATGGGATTGGCTCAAACAGGCACAGGGAAAACCGCCGCTTTTGTGTTGCCGATTTTGCAACGCCTGATGCAGGGAAAGCGTGGCCCGATTCGCGCCCTGATCGTTGCGCCGACGCGGGAGTTAAGTGAGCAGACCCATGAGTCCATCATGGAACTGGGAGGAAAAACGGG
>DNYQ01000221.1:0-5590 GCA_003506745.1 Syntrophaceae bacterium | reverse complement strand
CTTTTCTCCGCCACGATGCCCGGCGAAATTCGCAGCCTGGCCGATGATCTGCTCTGTGATCCCGTTCACGTTCAGATTGGAAATTCCGCTCCGGTGATGACGGTTGCCCATACGTTTTATCCGGTGCAAACCCAGCAGAAAACAGCCTTGCTCAAGGACATTCTCGAGAAGACCGACACCCGGTCGGTTCTGGTTTTCACCCGGACAAAATCGCGCGCCAAAAGCCTGGCCGAGCAACTAAACAGAGCCGGACACAATAAAGTGACATCCCTGCACGGCAATCTTACGCAGCAGAAACGCAAGCAGTCTCTGGATGGATTCCGGGATGGCCGTTTTGATGTCATGATTGCCACGGACATTGCCGCGCGAGGCATCGATGTGACGGGCATCTCCCACGTGATCAACTATGATATGCCGTCCACCGCGGATGCCTATACGCACCGCATCGGCAGAACCGGACGCGCTATGAAGACAGGGGATGCATTCACTTTTATTACCAGGGATGACGGCGAACTGTTGCGTTCACTGAAGAAACTGCTGGGGGAAAAGCTGCAATATCAGAATGTTGATGGATTAACCGTCAGCCCGTCTGTCTGTGAAGCGACGGGAGCCGGCGCTCCTCAGCTGACGAGACCCAGTAACCACAGCGGCAGGAAACCGTTTTCGTCCCGGACGCCGCAAGCCCGCCGGCCCGGTCAACGTTCGTTTAAAGATGCAGGCCGGATGAACTGGGCTTCCCGCGCCCAACAGGCGGCAGTCTAAACGGGTATTTGGGCAACAACCCGAAAACAATCAACCCTTACGGGAGGCCCAAAGCGCGATCAGGCTTTGGCCTCCTCAAGTAATGCGGCAATCTGTGCATCCTTGTCCTTCCATCAATTTGCTATCAGAATGTCATCCGGAAGCCGCCGCCGACATTATAGGTAGCATAGTTGCTTTGCCCCATCTGACCGCTGAAGCTGGCATACAGGGATTTATCCTGCCCAAGGGTCAGCACCGCCTGCGCCACTAAAGTCACAAAGTCCCGGTCGGGTGAAGCGACGGCGGTCGTGAAGGATGAGCTCCCCATGGCCAGTCTGGCCGTGACACTGGCCTGATCGTCGCGATCAAACTCATGACCATACAGCGCCCATACACGCGGCGTCAGGGTCACCTTATCGGTTTTCCAAACGTAGGCTACGCTTCCCCCAGCGTGGCCCTGAAGAAGTTTCGTGCTTTGCCCCGCAACCGTCAGGTTAAGCGCGCCCGCGCCGGACTCCGTATAGTCTTCGGTTGCCAGACGGACATACTCCATGGAAAACATCGGCGTCAGAATCCAGTTCTGCACGGGGATGTCGTATCCTGCTCCTCCGGCGAACGTCAAGAGACGTCCCTTCTGATCCGAAGCCGCCGTCCGGTTGATCCCGGAAAACACAATCCGCCGGTCTTTGTCAACGTTGTTCCAGCCATAATTTACCTGACCGTCAAGATAAAATCCGCCGTTATAGTAAGTTCCATAAGCTCCGACGCTTAAGGTCGTCATCGTTGCCTTGCTGCCTGTGGCATCCAGGTCCGACTTTCCCCGGTTGTATCCTCCCATGATGCCGGCCACAAGCGTTGGCGAGAACCGGTAGTCCCCGCCGAACGTGATGCCGTAATTCTGAAAGCTGTTTGTCGAATCCGTTTTCAGCTCTCCGAAAGTCCCGTTTCCGCGGATAAAGAACCCCAGATTCCGGCTGATGTCCGTCTTGAATACCTCGACGGCCGGGAGACCCTCACTGTTGAAGGCCAGGACGATCGGTTTCCCGTAACGGTTCAGGGTCTCATCCTGTTCCAGTTTCAGGCTCAGGTTTTGGAGATTGATGCCCGTGGCCCCGGCGCGCAGATCGCTCAAACGCCCGGTGATGTTTCCCGTCTGCATGGTTGCTCCGTTGTAGCTCATGACTGCCTGTCCCATATCCCCCCTCGGAGCAATTTGGTCCATAGCGGCGGCCGCTTGGCTGTCTGTGGCGAGATTGTCGATGGCGGAAAGGACGGTGTTGAGGTCTCCCGACAGTCCCGCGACGGTGTTCGCAACACTATTAAGCATGACTCCCACGGCCTGCTGATTAGAACTGAACCCACGATTTTGAGGGTTGAAAGCATAGTCCCGTTCGAGGACGATATCGACCTGGTTAAGGGAGTACTTCGGCTTGAAATACAGTGTGCCGGAAGCGTTGATTGCTGTGTCCAGAGAGGAAAAATGTCCGGAGACGCCGTTGGCCGTTACGATGGTTAAGCTGTCTCCCAGATCCGGGCGGTAGCCGTTCAAAAGGATTGTCTTCAAGGAGCCGTTTAAAGAAACACTGCCCGCGACTTCCAGCACGTCGTATTCCGTGCTGGATATCTCGATATCCAGGTCGCCGCTGTTTTCCTGATAATATGTTCCGCCAATCGTCAATTTTCCCACCGAGTTTCCAGGGTTCTGTCGGCCGTAATTATAGACATTGCCTGCCACTCTACCTGTTCCGGTGAGCTGTCCATTCACCGCCACCGTTACATTGCCGGTTCCCGTACCGCTGCCCGTCACCTTGTTGGGATTGTTAACCGCCAGTGTTCCCGCGTTGATCGTCGTGTCGCCGGAATAGGTGTTGTCTTTGGTCAGCGTGAGAATCCCGCCGCCGTTTTTGGTCAAGGCGCCGCTGCCGGATATAACGCCGGAAAGGGTGGCATTGAAGCCGTTGGTATCGAAGGTGCCGCCGGTGCTGAGATTAACCGATCGGCTGGAATCAAAGGACGCCAGATATTTTAGCATCCCGCCGTTGAAAGTCCAGTTGCCCGCCGGACCGAAGCTGGCGTCCTGGTAAGCTGCGATGACGCCGTCATTGAACTGTGTACCGCCGGTATAGGTTGTTGCGGCATTGGGCAGCGTGAGGGTTCCGGCGCCGGTCTTGATCAAGGGACGACTGAAGGAGACGCCTCCGCCCGCGGGCGTCCCGTCGGTCAGGAGCGCAGCAACCGGAAAGCTGTCGTTGTCGGCCTTGCCGAAGGTCAGGGTGGTGGCTTGGGGGAACTGGGTCGTCAGGTCGAACAGGGCGAAGACGCCCCTGCCCAGCGTGGCGACCATCAGCACATCGTCCAGGTCGCTGTAGTGAAGGGACATGACCGGGGCGTTGGGTAGAAGCTTGCCCAGGGCTGTCCAGGTCGTGCCGTTGTAGGTTGCCGGGTCCACGGTGTAGTAAAGGGGGTTCACATCCGTATCGGTTGTCGATTTGTGCGCCCCTCCGGCCAACAGGGCGTTCACGCCGTTGGATGAAACATATTCCAGCGCCCGTCGGTAAATGAAACGCCCCGGCAGCGTACTGCCGATGTCGTCGAAATCGTAGAGGGTCGTCGGATTGCTGTTTCGGGTTCCCCGGAGGATGCGAAAGGCGTCGGCCGCATAGAGGTTTTTGCTTCCCGTCTTGCCGTCAAAAACCACCGTCTGGATATTGTAGGTGCGATTTCCACCGGCCTGCTCAACATTTGTCAGACGGACGGCTGCCGTCGCCTCGGCGTCATCGCTGTACCAGATCTGTCCGTAATACTTCTGCGATTCCATGTACGCTGCCGACTGGTCGCCGTACATCGCGTCGCCCAAACCGGCAACAATCGCCCTGGGGCGGTCCGAGGCGCCGTAAGCAACCGTTCCAAACCCCTCATTGGAGATTCCCGTGTCCGTGATCTGTTTTGGCGTGACCAGCTGGGTCATGGCGATTTCATACCATTGTTTCGGATCACTCACCTCCACGGACACATCATCCTGACCGACGAAGAGGCCCAAACCGCCGATGGCGATCCGGGTCTGGTCGGTCCGGTTTAAGGTGAGCGTCGGGTAAAAGGGAACCAAGGACTTGTTGTCGCCGAGGTAGGTCTTGACGCCCCCCACGTTGATATAAGGGCCAAGTGAGGTCTTGCTGGCAATGATCGGGTTCCCCTTGGAATCCATGCGGAAACGCAGCAATCCTCCCAGAAATTGGGTGCTGGCGTAAATGACCGCTGTTCCCGATGACGCGTAGGTTTTGTAATTAATGGCATTGGTTCCCCCGTCTCCGCCGTTGATCGATCCCCAGGTTCCGCCGGCAGTGATCTGGTAGGCGCTGCCGTTGTCCTGCATGCCGCTGATGGCGCGATTGGCCAGGGGGTTCCAGGAAGCAGAGTCCACTTCGGATACAGCGATGTTCCCGTTCATGGACGTCCAGTCGCCTTTTCCCTGGGGGTTGTTGCGGGCGTAGATCCCGCCGTCGTCGGTCTGGATGAGGCGTCCGGTGGAATCGATGAAGATGCTCCGGCTGTCGGCATGCGGGGAAGAGTTGGATAGCGTGCCTGAATGGGTCAGGGGCTCCCAGGTCGTCTGACCGGTCTTTGGATCATATACACCGCGGAAGATGCGGCCGCTGTATTGTTTAGCCCCGATGGAATTGGCATTCGTCCCGTCGAAATCGCCGGGCTGACGGTCACCGGACACATAAACGATGTTGGGGTTTGACGGATCGATATAGAGGGCGGCGTTGTTGAATTGTCCCCCCGGAAAGAGGCCTCGCGGCGATAGTTTTTTGTCTTCATCGTAATCCTGGGTCACCGGCTGCGCCATGCTTGTCCAGATCGTGCCTCCATCGATAGAGCGGTAAATAGTGGTGGCGGCCGCTTCTTTGCCGTTGACCACCATGGCTGCAATGACGTTGCCCGTTGTGGACAGGAGGATTCTCTGGCTGTCGGCTCCCGCCGTGGGAATTGTTGACAGGCATTTCCAGGTTGCGCCGCTGTCGTCGCTCTTGTAAACACCGGCGGAAGCATCGCTGTTCCGGACGGTGGCGTAAACAGAACGGTTGGACGTTCCGTTGTAACCCGGGTCGTACTTCAAGTCGTCCACGATTCCCGCCGCCAGGCCACAGGTGGTCGTAACCATCGCAAAATCCGCACCGCCGTTCGTGGTTCGGTAGAGTCCCGTCTCACGGTAGAATCCCTTCTCGTCTTTGCCGGGGTTCTTGATGCCCACCAGGATGTTGTTTCCGTCGGCCAGCATGCGGGTGACATCGCGGCCCACCAGGACGTTGTTCGTGTCGGGTGATGTCCAGGTGGTTCCCCCATCGGTGGAAAGCTTGATGGAATTCAGCGGCCCGCCGCTGCTGGCGTAGTTGCTCTGTTTGCCGAAACCGATATAAAGATTCGACGGCTTGGAGCGGTCGAAGGTCATGTCGCCGATCGACAGGGATGAAAGGCGGTCCGTCAACGGCGTCCAGGTGGCGCCGCCATTGACGCTTTTCCAGACGCCGCCGTTGGCCGTTCCCACATACAGGACGCCGGCGCGAGCCGGATCTTCCAGGGTGATATTCATTGCGCCCACACAGGCGTTACCGTCCTTGGTCATGCCTTCGACGTTCATCCAGTCGTTTAAGGCGCTCATCCGGCTGGGCGCTGGTCCCAGGCTGACCCAGGAGCCAAGCTCCTGTGCCGGCACAGCCGTGCAAAGCATCATCCACAACAAAAGGACAAGCAAACCCTCAAACGCCGCCCGACATCGCAATAGGTCCATCTGTGACCACCCCTTCGTCCTCTACGTCAGCTTGCTTTGGCCTCCTCAAGTAATGCG